>JAPSHL010000170.1 GCA_031179905.1 Bacillus sp. (in: firmicutes)
CACCAGCATAATTACACCTAAAACTAGCAGTATTGTGAAAAGATTATGATAAGCCCCTAAAATAGCAGATTTCTTAGCATGAACAATCAGTTCATATGATGCCATGGTTTTTGCTTCAGCAAGGGAATGTCCTTCCTCCATTAAGCGGCGCGTCCAATTTGCCAATTCTAATTTAAATTCTGAACTGTCGCTTTGCAGGCTCCAGCGGATTTTTTCATAATTTACAGCATTCTCCTTTGTCAAAAACCAAGCAATGAGTGGACTAACAATTGCCCCAGCAAAATTACGAATGGAATGCAAAGTAACAGACCTCATGGATGCTTGATGAATGTCCCCTGCGAGAGCAGTTCCTAATGCTCCTCCCACTAACACCATGCTCACACCTGCTCCAAGACAGGCGACTTGAAAATACAGTTCATGCAGGGACGCAGCAGAATCAATTGTTTTCCATTGGAAGCTTACATAAATGACCGCAATTGAACCCATGATACCAAGTGTGCCAGCCCCTAATTTGTCATACAAAATAGTTTTCAAGACTGCTGTCACGACAATACCGATGAAAAACCAAAAATAGAAATGTGATAAATACGAAAAGGGTAAATCAAGATTATTGCGCAAAAATCCATTAATACCAGCAAGAGCGAAAACTAATGCGAGATGTGATGCAACAGCCATGATTGTGCCGGAAATCGGCTTAGATGCCTTTAAAGTCCTAAATGGCACTAATGGGGATTCTGCCTTCATATCGACAATAATGAATAAGCACAACAGTATTGTTGCTGCTAATAAAAAGGGCCAAACATAGATAGAAGTAAATCCCTTTTCCACTAAGTTACATAAAGGAACGGTAAGCACAGCTATCATAACGGTCCATAAAAAAACGCCTGTTTTGTCTTGTGACAAATGTTTTTCTTGCGGCCCTTGCTTTGGCAAACCGAAAAAGCCAACCAATAAACACAGAACAGAAGCAGCAACATTCAGTACAAACAGCCAGCGCCAAGCGTCAGCCTGTAAGGATACAGCTCCAAATAAAGCACCTAAAGCACTTGCACCAAACAGCCCAGTTATGATCATTAACAAAAACGTATTCCTGATTTTATTTGGGAACGATTTAAGGCTGGCAGGCAAGATTGTTAAAAATAAAAATCCTGCACTGATTCCTTGGACTACCCTTCCGATTATTAGAAACATTAAATCTTCTGTAAGAACTGCAATAATAGAACCAATCAGAAAAATAGATATGAACAGCAAATAGTTCTTTCGCAAACCGAACTTCCTTGTTAATACTGGCCCTAACGGTACACCAAATGCAAAACCTAAATTGGATAAGGTCGAAGGCAGCAATAAGCTATTTGCACCAAGCTGCAAGCCATTCTGAATGACACCTTGATTTAATATATAGGAAAGATTGGAAAAGTATTGTGAACCGATGGCGAAGATCGTCAAAATGGAAATGATCAAATATTGAGGTACTGCCACTTTCTCTGATTCAGATGCTGATGTATTAACTTGCTGACTCATTTTCCCTCCCCCTTATTGAAATAGTTTATTTTTATCTATATATTGTATATAACAAGTTGTATTATACAATATACAAATAAAAAAACAACTTATTTTTTCGGCCGAAAAAAAGAGACTCTAACGAAGAATCTCCTTCAATCTTGCCCCCACTTCTTAAAGTCAGCATTTAGGCGGCTGATTAATATATCCAATTGTTCAATTTCTTTCTGCTTCCAGTCTTTTAAGATTTCCCCATAAACTGTTCGGCGTGCCTTTTGTACTCGTTCCAGCACTTCAAGTCCGGCCTCTGTTATTTCAATCAGACTTATTCTTCCGTTATTTGCATCAGGGTATCTTCTAATATAGGCTTTTGTTTCAAGGTTACTAACCTGCCTGCTCGCAGTTGATATATTCAATAACAGCTGGTGAGCAATCTCATTTATTCCGATCGGCCCTTTTTTTTGCAATTCACTTAGTATTAAGTATTCAGATCGATCAAGGCTTCCCAGTTTTGGATTACTCGCCGTAATTAAACGAACCAGAAGTGCAACTTCATATTCTATAGACTGGAGTGAACCATTCATTTGCATCCTCCCCTTTTGAAGCTTCTCTATTGTTTGATTGTGCGCATTTTAAATAGTTCTAATGTTTCCTTGCTGACGCAGCCGAGATTATATAATAGCTGATGACTAATACAAGAATAGCACAAGTGTAGAGCAGTGTGTGCAATGGATTATCATGGTAAACAATGATAAGCCGAACCATTGCTGTAATGCCGATATAAAGAAAGTATCTTAACGGGAAGTGATAGCTTTCTTGAAAATACTTCACAATAAGTGCGATAAATTCGAAATACAAAAAGAACACCAATATTCTTTCGAGCAGTTCATAATTGCTGCTTGTCTGATGGAGCTCCATTGCATGTCCTACAAAGTAGATGATTTCTCTACATAGTAAAACACTTAGTGTTATTGCAAGCAAAATCAGGGATATATTCAAAATTTGCTGCAGTAGGCTCGCAAGCAGCAAATGCTGTTTTTTCACCTGTTTTTTCTCTTTTTCTTTTCGAGGTTCCAATTATACTCCTCCTTGATTGAGGATATTTTATAATGATTCTTTTATTTTATACATAAATTAAATTTTTTACCATGAGTTGCCGGTGTTTTTTATTTTGGTAATATAAAAACCATTTGCTTTAATGGCAAATGGTTTTCAATAGATCAGGATGAAGTGTATTATTCCGTCCGGAATGATGCTGTTTGTGCTTTTTGCTTTTCCTTTCCAAAAAGAATCAGACAAAGCAGGGCGATAATAGCGAAGATCGCATAAATAATAATGACATTGCCATAGCTCATTGCTTCTGCCAAGACGCCAAAGAGCATATAGCCGACAGTATTGCCGATCTGGGTAGAATTCATATACAGCGTTGTTGCCGTTCCTTGTGCTTGAGGAATGAAATCTTGAAAATAGGAAATGGCAATTCCTGAAGTAATGGAAACTTGTGCAGCGCTTAATATTTGCAGTGGATAGATTTGCCATGGTTCACCTACAAAAAAGAATAATGTAAAGTAAATGGCAGCAATTCCAAAGCCTATTCTTATGAGCAGACCATTATCAAGCTTTGTAGCCAATATTCCAACTGCAATCATCATAGGTACTTCAAAAATTGGGGGCACACTGAAAATCAAGCCGACATCAAGCTCGCTTCCGCCAAGCACCTTGGTGACAAATTGAGGGGCATTCAACATATGAATCGATGTTGCAGCAGCTAAAAGCATAGCAGCAGCTAAGTTCCCGAATATATGCGGCTTGCGAACATAGGATGTTACGCCCACAGGGACAGCCTTCTTTTCTACAGCTATTTTGGGAATATCCTTCAAGAAAAGCAGTATTACCACCATTCCTACTCCGTAGCATGCCGCAACAAACAAAAATAAGCCTTTAAAGTCTATTATTGCCAGCAGCCACGCTGCTGCAGCAGGTCCTACCGTCCAGGAAAGGGCAAAGAACATCCTGAAAACATTCATAACAAAGGGCACCTGTTCTTTAGGTACATCTGAATGATGCAGCGCCTCTCGTGCATATGCCCACAGCTGGGGCACCGAAGCAGCCGCTGATCCAAGAAGAACAAAGGCTATCACTGCCAAAAAGAGATAATCACGAACAAAGGCAAAGCCTATATAGCCGAGCATGCCTGTAAAGCTTGTAAATATTAAAATTTTCTTTCTGCTTAATTGTAAATCTGACTTTTTGGCAATAATCGTGCTGATTACGACACCGCCAATTGCCATAATTGTCATGAAGATTCCAAATCCTATATTACTCATTCCAACTTCATCAATCCCAAATAGGGAAGAAAATGGGGCAAAAAAAGACATAGATAAACCAAATATGAAATTCGCTAAAAAAAGAATTGGAAATGAAGGGATTCTCCAAACAAACATCAGTTTTTCTATCATGATTCCCTCTCCTTTTCTATAAACATCCGTATAGTTACCTTCCCAGCCTTCACAAAACAAACATTGCCGCCATTTGGACAGCAATGTTCTTAGCAAATGCTATAAGGATGCTGTTAAAATATCATCAATCGCCGCTAGCTCTTCATCAGAAAAATCGAGATTGTTCAGTGCTGCGACATTTTCTTCGACTTGACTCACACGGCTTGCTCCTATAAGAGCGGTTGTGATTTTTCCTTTACGAAGAACCCATGCTAACGACATTTGTGCAAGGCTTTGGCCTCGATCAGCTGCAATTTTATTCAGTTTCATCACTCGATTGACTAAACCCTCTGTAACCTGATCTTCACTGAGAAAGCTTGTCGGTTTTGCCGCCCTTGAATTTTCCGGAATGCCATTTGCATATTTGCTTGTCAGCAATCCTTGTGCCAGTGGACAAAAGGCAATGGAACCAACTCCGTTTTCCGCCAAAACGTCCTGAAGCCCACCCTCTATCCAGCGGTCTAAAAGTGAATATTTAGGCTGATGAATAAGAAGCGGAGTGCCAAGGCGATTCAGGATTTTAATTGCATCTGCTGTCTGTTCTGCACTGTAGTTAGAGATTCCAACATACAAAGCCTTGCCTTGCCTGACAACGTGATCAAGAGCAGACATGGTTTCCTCTAAAGGCGTGTTAGGATCTGGGCGGTGGGAATAGAAAATATCCACATAATCAAGTCCCATTCGTTTAAGGCTTTGATCTAGGCTTGAAATTAGATACTTTTTAGAACCCCAGTCACCATATGGACCTGGCCACATATGATAGCCTGCCTTTGTGGAAATAACCATTTCATCTCGATATGGAGCGAAATCCGCTTGAAGCATTTTTCCGAACATTTCTTCTGCAGATCCTGGCGGCGGCCCGTAATTATTGGCCAGGTCGAAATGAGTGATGCCTAAGTCGAAGGCTTTTCTCAGGATAGACCGGCCATTTTCATATGTATC
The DNA here is from genome assembly GCA_031179905.1 of Bacillus sp. (in: firmicutes). GTDB lineage: Bacteria > Bacillota > Bacilli > Bacillales > Cytobacillaceae > Niallia. The sequence continues at coordinate 4,941 of JAPSHL010000170.1, forward strand.
CACACCGCCAAAATTATGCCACAGCCCTAAAGATATGGCTGGAAGCAAAAGACCTGAATTTCCAGTTCGATTATATTTCATCGATTCATATCGTTGTTCATTCGCCGTATATATCATTTTCTATCCCCTTTTCTATCCGTTTAAAACTGCTTGAAGCCAAGTTTGTGCCATCAGCATATTTCCAGCTGTATTCATATGAACACCATCTGTTGTCAGCACTTGGCGATTTTCTTTTTCCAAATAAGCAATAAAGGCTGCGTGTGTAGGGACAAGCACGGCATCATACCTTTCAGCCAGTTCCTGAACAGCTTTTACATATGGTTTTAGCAGCTTGTTTCCTTGGGCATTAACGTCTTCCTCAATAACAGTAGGCTCCATTAAAATGATTTTAGCATTTGTGCGAGCATGAACTTGCTCAATTAAGGATGCATAAACTTCCTTAAATCTTTCTGGTGATAGTGATACTTCATGCGGGGAATCCAGCTGCCTCCACACATCATTAATGCCAATCGAAATGGATACATAGTCTGGATTCAAATTCAGTACATCCTCTTCCCAACGCTCAGCCAAATCAGTAACTCTGTTCCCTCCAACCCCTTTATTAACAATTGTTGGGAGCAACTCTGGTCGATTTATGGCAATATAATCTCTAATATACCGGACATAGCTGAACCCAATCTGTTCTGAATCTTCAAATCTGCCTGCTTCTGTAATACTGTCACCGATGAACAGCAATAGATCCTTCTTGTTCACTCTTTCTACCTCTTTTCCTTACAAAAATGAGCAAAACAATATTGTATATATTTGTTTATCAAACGCTTTCATTCTTATTGTTCGCACCAATACTAGCACTCTCTTACTCTATTTGCAAACTCTTTTTTTCTATTTACAAAAATTGAAAAATAACTAATTATTATTGACAGCTTTTTTGCATAATTTAAAGAGGATACCTTATCTTAAGCATCCTCTTTATGTTTATTCACTTTGAGCTTGGACGATTGCGTCTAATTTCCATTCGCTATTCTCAGCAAAACTTTTTAAGCTCGAAAAATTGCTCCATTTGGTCTTTTTATGTTCTCCCTCGTTATTATTTTCTCTTTAAAATTAAAATTGGTATCATTACGATTTGTAAAATGGGTTAAACCTCACATATACATTGGCAATGGATCTTGCATAGTCTGCCAGTCTATCTTCATCTCCTGATCAGTCAACAAGCATTCATCCAGCTTGTGGTGAATTTCGTTCTGATCCATTTCAACACCAATAAATACAAGTTCTGTTTGCCTGTCTCCCCAAGTTTTGTCCCAGTTTTTCTGGACTTCCGGTTCTTCTACTAAAACTTCCTCCCTTTCTTCCTTTGGAAGGCATGCAATCCAACTTCCTGCAGCTTGGATGGAGACAGATGAACCGGCTTGTGACAGCAAACCAACAGTATCATTTCTCGTTGCCAGCCAAAAGAACCCTTTTGCCCTAACGATAGTCTGTGGCCAACTCTCAAGCCATTGCATTAAGCGGACAGGGTGAAATGGTCGCGCTCTTCTGTATACAAAGGAAGAAATTCCATACTCCTCTGTTTCTGGAATATGCTCCTCCTGCAACTCCTTTATCCAACCTGCTCCTTGACTAGCTTCTTCTAAGTTAAACAGCTGTTTATTCCATATATACTCTAATGGCAGTTTACAATCTTTAGTTATGTGGATAGCAGCATCTGGATTTAGCTTATGTAAAACGTGACGAAGTTCTAATACTGAATCTTCTGGGACAAGGTCTATCTTATTGAGAATAATGATATTAGCAAACTCAATCTGATCAATGAGCAAATCGGCAACCTCCCGATCATCACTAGTATCTCTCCCGATGCGTCTATCGCTCAGTGTTTCACCAGATTCATAGTCCTGCCAGAATCGATTTGCATCCACCACCGTTATCATTGCATTAATTTGGCAAATATCTGTTAAATCAATGCCCGTTTCCTCATCTTTATATGCAAAGGACTGTGCAACAGGAATTGGTTCACTGATCCCAGAAGACTCAATTAAAATATGGTCAATATCCCCATTCTCGGTAAGCTTTCCAATCTCCATTATTAAGTCTTCTCTTAACGTACAGCAAATGCAGCCATTTTGTAATTCGACTAATCTTTCCTCTGTTTGTGAAAATCCGCCTTGCTTAATAAGTTTGCTATCAATATTTACTTCACTCATATCATTGACAACTACTGCAATTTTTTCACCGCGCTTATTTGCTAAAATATTTTTCAGCAATGTCGTTTTTCCTGAACCTAGATAACCACTAAGAACAGTGACTGGTATTCTTTTTTTCATGTCTATCCTTTCCTACAAAGCGTAATTATTACGATTTACAACTTGTATCTAAAGCGTTATTTTTCTCTCCTCATTATATTAATCGTAATAGTTACGATTTGTAAAGTTTTTTCTTAGAAAAACCTTTGTAGAAGAAACTCCACAAAGGTTTTAGTGTCAAGCTAATTCTTTTTGAGTATTTTCTGGAAAGACAACTCTTTCTCTTTTCTTGCCAGAGTCATAGATAGCACAAATCATTTTTTGTGTCTTTAACGCATCTTCTCCAGTAATATCAGGTGCTGCTCCCGATTTCAGTGATTCATAGAAATTATTGATTTGCTTGACATGGCTCACACCCCAATAACCCTTTGCACCGTTATCATAATGGAAGGTTTCCTGCGGATTGTTGTCTGCAATAAATTCCCTGCCATCCATTAACCGGACAGTTGCACG
>JAPSHL010000171.1 GCA_031179905.1 Bacillus sp. (in: firmicutes)
CTTGTGCAAATCTTGTTTTTGATATTACAATCCCGGCTGCCCACCCTACAATTGTTTCTACTGCTTTAAAGGCTGGCTGCCATGTATTTGGAGAAAAACCGATGGCGGAATCCTTACAAGATGCAGAAAGCTTAGTTGCTTGTGCTATTCAGGCTGGAAAGAATTACAGTGTTATGCAAAACAGGCGATATAACCGGAAGATTCGCGCATTTCGTGAACTCCTTGCCTCCGGTACGATTGGTGAAATTGGTTCTTTGCATGCAAACTTTTTCCTCGGACCTCATTTTGGCGGTTTCAGAGACATGATGGACAATCCGCTCGTTGTTGATATGGCCATACATACGTTTGATCAAGCACGCTTTTTGCTGCAAGCAAATCCTGTGTCTGTTTATTGCCATGAATACAATCCTAAAGGCTCCTGGTATAATGGCAATGCAGCTGCTGTCTGCATTTTTGAAATGGATGATGGTTCAGTGTTTACTTATAATGGCTCTTGGTGTGCAGAGGGACTCAACACTTCTTGGGAGTCAGACTGGCGTGCAACAGGAAGCAGCGGGAGCGCTGCATGGGATGGAACAAACAGTCCTTATGCGGAAATAAGAAATAGTTCCATAGAAGACAGTTTTATTTTTCCAGTGGATCGGAAAACTTACGAAGGAAGCTGGGTTGGCCGTGAAGGTCACTGGGGCTGTCTTGATGAAATGTTTGCTTCAATTGAGAAAAGCAGATATGCAGAAACAGACTGTCGCGATAACCTCAAAAGCATGTTGATGGTTTTTGGAGCAGTAGAGAGTGCAAAAAAAGGTGAAAAAGTACATTTTTAAAGCTGGCGGAAATTAACCGCCAGCTTTTTGGCTTTACCCAACAGCCTCTTCCTTTTCAAGCTCGATATAAATTTCCTCCCCCCATATTGCAGCAAGCTGCTTAATAGAACTATCTGATGAGAAATCCATCGGCATCAGTCCATTCAGCGGCATTATTGGTTGATAAAACTCAAGCACCTCAAGCGTTTCTCCGATCAGTTTGCTGCAAGTATAATCATTGCTTTTAGAGTGGATTGAAAAGATTCTTCCCTCGATTACTTCTTCAATCATTTTCCATTCAGAAGGGTTCGGAATGCCATGTACCTTTTTTATGTACTCAAATAATTTGTCCATATCAACCTCATTATGTTTTAAGATGGGACGGACAGCATAAACCGGCGGAACATAAGGAACTAGGTCTGCACCGTATGTTTTCAGGCGGTCAATAAGCTTAACCAGCTTCGGTCCAGTTTTATGGTCCTGCTCCATAATATCTTCTAAGTTTGTCAGGGCAGTAGATTCAAAGAAATATACTTCCCCCTCTGGATCCGGTCTTACAACCATACCTACATGAGACCATTTGCTATGCTCTAATTCTTCAACAAGCTTGCTGATAGGATATTTGCCGTTAAACAAAACGATGTCACCAGTTTGGAAATCCTTCACATATTTATTATATGATTTACTATTCATTTTTTTCCTCCATTGGTAGAGAGTTTATAAAATCATGGTATAATTATACTACTAATTTACATTAGAGGAGTTATTATATGAAAGTATTCTTTCAGAGTCGTCTACTGTTCCTGATGTTGTTAATCGTTATCTGGACGGCTTCTGCACACCTTGCATCCGCTGCTGAGATCAAAATAGGGAACAGCTTGAACGAACTTAATGTAACAAATAAGACTTCTATCTTTATTGCTTATTCCGATAAAATCACTCCTAATAGTATACTAGATAAACAGGATGAGTTCCGTCCCTTTGGCGAAACCAATGCTTCCGGCAACATCAGCTCGGCAGCCTACTGGATAAAGATGCCTCTCACTAATATGTCTTCAAGAGAAAAGGATATTCTTATTGAAATTAAGAAACCACATCTCAGCTCAGTTACATTGTACAGAGAAGTAGCAGGTAAACTCATAGAAGAAGACACAATCGGGTACAGTCTTCCATTCGATGACCGGATAATCAAGCACAAAAATTTATTATTTCCGATTACGCTGAAGAAGGATGGTGAGCAGAATTATTTTCTAAAAATAAAGACAGACACATTCTTCCAAGCACCGATTGTCCTGTGGGACCCGATTTCCTTTTCAACTGATAATTATCAAACGCAAACATCAAACGGCATCTATTATGGAATAATGATTGCAATGATCATCTATAATACTTTTTTGTTCTTCTCATTAAAAGATAAAACTTACCTATATTATATTTTATTTGTGATTGGCTTTACGGTCATGCAGCTAATATGGGACGGGTATGCGTATCAATTTCTGTGGGGCGACTATCCGTGGTGGGCATTAAGGTCTAATTCATTCTTTATTATATTCACGTCTTTATTTGCCTTGCAATTTACGAAGAATTTTCTACAGCTGAAAACAGCTGCAATGTGGCTGTACAAGCTTACTAATTGGATTATTGCCGTATTTTGTTTATTTCTTTTGGCACCGTTCATTTTTGCACCATCTTTTGCGACGATGGTTAGCACAGTTGTCGCAACAATTTTTGTCTTCTTTATAATTGCTGTTGCGATAAGCGTCAGGACTCAGTCTAGAGAAGCCAAATATTACTTTGTGGCATGGGCTCTGCTCGTTTTAGGTGTTATCTTAAACCTGCTTGCTGCCTATAAAATCTTGCCGCTCAACTCTGTGACCCTTTCTGCACCTAAAATTGGTGCACTTGTTGAGGTATTTATTCTGTCCCTTGGTCTTGCTGACAAGATAAAAAGGATCAGTCTTGAAAAAGAGAAAGAATCAAAAAAATACTATATTCAGTCTATGCTCCACAACTCCTATAAGAATATGGAAGCAATTGAAGATACTCCAGCCTTAATTGAAACCGGGCTGACAGTATTAAAAGATGTAACAAAATATGAACATGCTTTGTTTTTAGAACGAGAATCAGAAGGCTGGAGTGTTTCTGCTCATAACGGAAGTTCCATTCAAGGAGAATGGACTGTTGAGGATGAATTTTTGGACAATCCTCATTTTATAACAAATATCCGCAATAACCCGTTTGGCATTCAAAATGATATTCATTCTTTAATCTCTATTCCAGTACAGGCTTCAGAAAAAGAAGGGTTGTTTGTTGTTTTTAACGAAAAGGAAGGAGAATTACAGAAATTCGAGGCCAACATCATTACAGAATCGTTTGCCGTTAATTTTCTGCATATTCTAACAAAGATGGAAAACTATCAAGAATTAAAGGTTTCAGCTATGTTTGATCACTTGACTAGTCTTTATAATCGAAAATATTTCTTTGAACAAATAACAGATCTTTACCAAATAACTGCAAGTCTTAATGATCATTCTGCACTGTTCTTAATTGACATCGATCATTTTAAAAATGTTAATGACACATATGGCCATATGACAGGTGATAAGGCGATTATATTTATTGCAAATATCATTCACACTATTTGCCGTAACAATGGGATAATTGGCCGTTATGGCGGAGAAGAATTCATTGTTTTCCTTCCGAATACTTCTGATAAAAAAGCTAAAATCCTCGCAAATCAGCTGGTTCAAGCAGTGCAAAATGATGCGATGGAGATTGATCATGGAAACAGTCTTCCGCTTACTATCAGCGTGGGCATTAGTTCAAGTGAAACGAACAAATCAAACCTGCATCAGCTTATATTGAATGCAGACGCCGCATTATATCAAGCGAAGGCACAAGGAAGAAATCAGGCAGTGTTATACATGGAAGAAACTAAAAAACCAGTTCGATAGCTTATATAAATTAACTGCAAAAGACACCGATCATGATCTCGGTGTCTTTTCAAAAAATCATTTTTCCTCTGGCTTGTAAATAATTTTGGAAGGGCGGTAATTAGCTTGGTAATAAAGCAAATCACTGTTAAGCCATTTCACCATGAACACATCAACATCATAAATAAAACAAATGACCCATTTCCAATCAATGGCCGGCTTATCCCCTCTTTAAGGACGGGAAATGGTCATTCGAAGAAGAACTGTATGAACATAAAGTTTCCTGATGACCACCTTACTTGGGATGATTATATTATAATCTTCCTTGACTTTATAGACGGAAAATATATCGGTCACATTCGTTTAATGAAGGATTGGAATAAGTTATGCTTTATTGAAAATATCGCAGTTTGTAAAGACTATCGGAAAAACGGGGTTGGCCATACACTTTTTACGAAAGCAGAAGAATGGCCCGCAAAACTGATCTTAAAGAAATGTCTCTTGAAGCACAGGATGAATATCTGCTTACATGCAGATTATATATTAACCAAGGATGAAACTAGCTGGTGTTGATTCATTAAAGCATGCCTTTAATCCGAATATCGACAAAACATTGTATTGGTACACAAGGTGTTTAGTTAATGTAAAGTACCTGCGCTAACCTTTAACCGAAAGATTGAGCATAAAGTAATCAATGTAATTTCCCTAACAGAATGTAGCCTTCGTATAAGCAATTTTCATGCCTGTTTTTTCTATATTATGTTGAAAACTCAACCTAAACTGCCATCACGCAACAATGGCGTGCCTAGGATGTAATTAAAGAGCTGTGCCATTTTCTTCTCTGTTTAGGCACAGTAGCAGCCGCAGATAAAGATGCCAGAACAAAAGCATCTCTCTAAAGAACTCCTATGGCTCCTACCTTTCCTTTTACTTTTTATTAAAAAAAGAGCCTTGCAACAGGCTCTTTTAAACTCTTAGCTATTCCTATAGATACCCCAAGATATTTGTTTTGCTTGAGGTGCTGTATTCCCGCAAGAAGGGCATCTTGGGCTGGTTCCTCTTGATAAATCAGAGCAGTTCCAGCAATACCAATGGCCGCATTTGCTGCAAGTGCCTCCGCTTGCTTTATCATGCCCTGTACAAAAATGACATGCCATTTATTTTCTCTCCCCTTATGTCGTTTTCTCTTGTTTATCCTTACCATACTAATATATAAAATTAAGGCTTAGTTTGTTCACCTAATTTCCATTTTTTTCTCTTGGTTCCTATTCCGTTCCTATAACTTCTTTATTTTTACAGATGAACGAAGAAGAAGGAAGAACTTAAAGCGGCACCAATTATCTAGATGATAAATTAATGAAAACAACTAAAAGGACAAAAACCCTGTCAGTAAGGGAAATCAGATTTTCTGTTAAGCCGGTAATTCATTCCGCGGCAGGGCAAGATTGCTGTTCACTTTGTTAAGAAACGGCAGGGTAATAATACGATTGAGGATGACGTATCTGCATGACAAAATTTGTTCAAGCAAGAATCTTTGAACATTTTTACAAAGCAGATACGTCCCGGACAGTCAAACAGCGGAAGTGGCTTAGAGCTGGCTTGTTACAAAAAAATCGAAATGAAAGAGATTGATAAAGTGGCATGCAATCCTGGCCTAGAAACAAACTTTTACACTAAACCTCCTCTCCATCAAAAAAGCACTTGATTATTCTCCATATCAAGTGCTTTTTTTACGTTGTGTGTTTTTCCTTCATTCCCTTCCTTGATGAATAGAACCGCACACCAGTCAGTATTGCACCTATGAAGCAAAGAATGCTTGATCCAATAAACACAATGTGCATACCTGCTAGAAAAATATCAGGCCTGTCTGGAATCAAAGCTGTCACACGGTAGCCTGCTTGTATGCTCATCACAGAAAACAACGTGCTTGTTGCAACAGATATACCGACGACCATGCCCAGATTTCTGACTAAAGAATTAATACTCCCGGCAATACCGAGCTGCTTACGTTCAACTGTTGACATTACCAATGAGTTATTAGGCGATTGAAACAAACCTGTGCTTGCCCCGAGCAGTACTATCAGAATCGATAATGTGACAATGCTGCTGCCTTCATGAAGAAACGTCAAACCAATCTGAGCAATTGCCATTAAAATTAATCCGACAAACGTAATTACTTGACCGCCAATTTTATCCGAAAGAGCTCCACTAATCGGAGCAATAACTGCCATCGCAATTGGAAATAGCATTAATAGATAGCCTGCATGAAGTGGAGATAATCCTAAAATATCTTGTGTATAAAATGGTGCCAGTATATTGAAACAAAAATTAGCAATAAACACTAGAAAACCACAGAGAATGCTGATTGTAAACAGGGAATTCTTAAATAGAGAAAATGAAAGCATCGGATTTTCAACTTTCTGTTCTACGATAATAAACAGGATAAACAGAAGAATGCCGATTAAAACAGATAAGATAATATAAATATTAGAATAACCATATTGCTGACCTAATAAAAGACTCGAAAACAAAAACAATATTGTCAGAGCAAACAGGATGCTTCCAGGAACATCAATCTTAATTTTTGCGGTTGTCATGTCCTTCGGCAACAGTCTCCAGGCAATCATAATGGCAATGATCCCAATCGGCACATTAAGCCAGAATATATATTCCCAGCCTAGGCTAGACAGAATAATTCCACCAAGGCTTGGCCCTGCAATGCTTCCTAAAGATACAAAGGTGCCGATTAAGCCTAATGCTTTTCCTCTTTCTCTTGAAGGAAACACCTCTGTGACAATTCCTTGATTATTGGCCATCGTCATGGCAGCACCAATGGCCTGTACTATACGAGAAAAAATTAAAAAGCCTAAAGAATGGCTGAATCCACAAAGAAATGATCCAATGATGAAAATAATCGAGCCAATCCGAAAGATTTTTATTTTGCCAAATATATCTCCCAGTTTTCCAAAGAATAGAATCGCCGTACAAATCATCATTAAATAACTGCTTACAATCCATTGTGATTGAGCAAGTGGCAAGGAAAGCTCCTTTGATACAGTCGGAAGAGCGATATTGACAATACTTCCATCCAATGTTGCCATAAAGGTAAATAAATTTAAAATAATTAATATAGTCCAACGTTTTTCATGGCCGTTTAAGCCAGCTTGAACACTACCCAACATTATCACCTCTATCCATTAGTTGTGCGCGTATCGTTTTTATTGTAGTGAAATCTATAAGTGTAAGCAATCGTAATTGGAAAGATAAGAGAGTTGATTATATGAAGGAAGCGCCACTAGGTAAATTGATTTCAGTGGATTCACAGACAAAACTAAAAATAATTGTTAAAGACAATTAATAAATATGAAATGAGCAATGGATGTCAATATGCCTTCTTAAAATAGATTATTCTAAACCAAGACATACTGACATCTAACTAAAATTTAATAACAACAACGGCTCGTTCTGTCAGTCAATTAAAGCCGGCTACATTATAGAGGAAACAGCCACAGCCGACCGGCGGCAAATGAACTTTATCCGACTAAAAAAGCCAATGATGTGTATCCCCATATTCAATACGTATTAGATCAGCTAAATGACGAGGTGACAAAAAACTTGTCGGCTGAAAAAAGTCAGTTCATTCATTTACTAAAAAAAAACAATAATGCTCGTTAATTTCCCCTTCTTTACAATGCAGGAAGCAAGCAGTTTATTAACTGGAAACGAAAAAGTGACTGTTGCTTAGTTAATTAAAAATAATAACAGGGCATTCTCTATTTAAGAATGCCCTGTTATTATTTTCCGTATGCTTCTAATTCAGCTATACTTCCATAAAATACATTCATATCAATAAATTTCTCATCTCCATTATAACCACCCAGTTTTTCTTTATCTGTGTATTGCCAAAATGTCCATTTACGATTATCGTGTAAAGACGGGACTGTAA
>JAPSHL010000172.1 GCA_031179905.1 Bacillus sp. (in: firmicutes)
GGTGATAATCGATCATAAAAATCCGGGTTTGCGGATACATACACTTTATCAATTTCACTATCCGTTTTTTTCACTCGATCGGCAATTTTATCTTCCAGCTTATTCGTTACTCCGCCTTCTTGATTCCCTTCAAGCTGTACCGCAACAAAGGCATTTTCATCCGTCTTCATGACAACTGCACGTTTAACTTCTTTCATGTCTTTTACTTTTTCAGCTGCTTTATCAGCTACGTCGAGATCAGCTTTATTGCGTTCATCTGATTTATAGCTGACATTGTCTGCGTTCAGGTTGTTTTCCGTATTGTTGTTATTATCATTCATGGCAGTGCCATTATTATCATCATTATTCCCGCATCCTGTCATTATTGCTGTCAAGGCTGCGACTGCAAGCAAATGTTTCGTTTTTTTCATGGTGCTCAAGCCTCCTTCAAATATGCTTCAAGTTAAGCTTTCCCTAGTACACACTTAAATATGTAAAGGAGGAGTCGCACTATTTTTGGGAGAATAAAATAATCGTCTATTGGGAAAATAAACAAGCAAGGACCTTCTAGTAAAGGCCCTTGCTAATTATAAACTGCTTTCATCTGAATTCTCCAAGTTTAAAAAGTCACTTACATTACGTACATGCTGATGCAGTGGATAATTTTTGTATAAGCTGGTTGCTGACCGCACTGGATCACCAAAGAAAAATCTTTCATATTGTGTTTGTCTTGTGCCAAAAGCGCTCATAGTCATATCCCAGCCTAAGCGGAAGATTTTATTGCGGTCCTCTGCCTTTTTGCTGGCTCCTTGCATGTACTGTAGCAAATCATTCCGTATAGCAGAGTGAAAGGAATGCTCTGTCGGCAAGGTTACAAGACCGCTTGCACCGATTAACTGAATAATTTCACAGAAGCGGGGATAATTTTTGGAGTAGATATTGCTTGAAACTTGAAGCGGGATAATACTTGGCACAAGAAATCCCGATTGATCATAGCCTGCATCATGCTCGGATTTTTCTAATAATGCTTTCATGGTCTCAACTACAACGATGATCTCTGACATCTTTTCTTGTATATGTGAGTATTCTTTAACATCAATTGTGTTTATAATTGATTCGGCAATCCCTAATAAAAATTCTGTTTTCACGATTTGCCTTATCAGTACTTGATGCAAAGCAAAGTGGTGGAATGAGCTCGCATTCAAAAAGTCATTAGCTGCTTTTAGATTGTCATAATAAAAAACCCGATTCCACGGAACAAGAACATTATCAAAGACAAGAATACAATCCATTTCTTCATATCTTGCACTCAACGGGTAGTCCACCAGTGACTCTCCGCCTGAAAAGGATTCTCTGCATATAAACTTCAACCCTGGTGTGTCAGATGCAATGCTGAAGGCAAAAGCTTCGTTTTTATCAAATTTAGGTGCCCCGAACACAAGGACTTCGTCCGTTATTCCCCCTTGTGTTGCCAACAAGCGTGCTCCTTTAATTATAAGGCCATCCTTGTTTTTGGAGACTACTTTTGCGGAAATTGGTTCATTACTGTCTTCCAAAAATATTTGTGACCGATTAACCTGAGGCGTAATAAAGGTATGTGTAAAAGTTAAATCCCGTTCTCTTGCATCTTCATATAAATTTTGGATGTTTTCTGGGAAGCAATTCTTCTCATTTGCGAGCAGTCGGGCAGAAGTAGCCAGGCTCATCATAACCGTATTTAAATAATCTGGGCTCCTGCCCATCATTCCATAAGTCGCTTTAGCCCAAGTTTCCATCATTTTTCGTCTTTTCCGCAAATCTGCAATGGTTCTTGGCTGTAAATAGGATAAACCAACAGGATTGCCAGTAAGGGGAGAAGTATAGGTCATTTTTTGCTGCATGCCCGGATTTGTCTGCAAGTCATATAAATCAGCCTTTGCTTGAAGTATCCCTTTAAATGCTGGATGTGTAGAAGGCGGTGCATCTATCTTGCGGCCGTCAAGCCAAATTTCTGTATTCATTTTGTCAATACGCTCAATTAAAGCTTTGCCATTAATTGCACCCATAAAATCCTTCCTTTTAAAGTTAATATAGTAAATCTGTCTTATTAAATTTATTTTATTAAAAAGTTTAGAATCTGTTCCTTGTAGTCTGCTTTTTTTCATTCCAACGTATATCTGGTTATTTATTCGTGATGTATTGGAAGATACAAAATAATCCTTGTTCTGACAGTATAATAAATAAGTACATAATTGATATTTCCTTTTCAAGGTTTTGATAAAAAAGTGTGAAAAGTAATAAAAAATTTATTTCTACCCAAACAGGCCGTAAATGTCCTGTTTTTTTATATTGGAGAAGTAATATTTGTCTGAAAATGCAGGGAAGGGAAGAAAACCTGATTTGTTGTCATAAATAGCAAAATATCTTATATGTTATGAGGAGAACACCACAGGGGGTGAGCCTTTTGGTAAGGTTAAATACACTGTATCAAGACAAAGAGAGAGGCTGGCAATCCAAACAGATTATCTTTCAGACAGCACCATCCATCGGAGAAACAATTAAAATAGACAAAAAATTTTATAAAATAACAAATATTATTCATTATGCAGAAGACGGTAGCCTGGAAGTGATTGCACAAGCGGAGTGAATAAAAATATTAAGGTATTGGCATTAGTCAGTACCTTGTTATATTCGTATATAAATTATCGCAAATAAACTATAATAGTGAATGATATGTATGGAAAGCTAAAAAGATTTTTCTATGGATTCTTATTAGCCATTAAATGATAGACAAGCCTGTCTATTAGGAGAGAATTATGATAAGGTATGGATGTTAAACTGTCCGGAATTTACAAAGAGAAACATGTGAAAGTTTAACTAATCGTCTGCAGCAAGGAGGTTATTTTGGTGGGAAATAAAAATAAAGAGAGACTTTTAATGGCAATTTGGGTTGTCTCCACCATCGCGACATTTGGCAGCCTGTTTTTTTCAGAAATCATGAAATATGAACCATGCAAACTTTGCTGGATCCAACGGATATTTATGTATCCATTGCCCATCATTATTGGAATAGCAATTATCAGGAAAGACTATAATCAGATTTGGAGCTTTTTAACATTAGCAAGCATAGGGTTTATCGTGTCTATTTACCATAATTACATTATGCTGTTTCCGCCAGAATTAGGATCATGCGGAAGGGTATCATGTACAACCGATTATTTTAACTTACTAGGGTTTATCACGATTCCACTGATGGCTTTTACTGCATTCCTTCTTATAATTATTTTATGTATAGTAGGTTTAAAAATGGACAAACAATCAGAATTAAATCCTGGTGAAGAACAAGAGTAATACTTTTAAATTAAGCTGCCACATTGGCAGCTTTTTTTAGTATATTTTTATCGTAAATATCGTATTTTCTACCTCAATGTTTAAACAGTCCATTAAGAAGGTAATTAACTTTTATACACGTCCTAGAATTAAGGAAGTGTAACTTACAATTTTCACTTAAAAGGGAGATAGTATTAAATGAAGACTAGCGAAGAATCTGGTTTTGTGAGTACATCTTCTGCAGCTCACTCAAGTAAGCCAGGAAATGAGCAGAAAAAGCAGAAACTTTCACAAAAGGCCTACTTAAAATTAATTACATTCGTTTCAACGTTTGGAGGTCTTTTATATGGTTATGACACCGGGGTGGTGAATGGTGCACTACCATATATGTCAAGGGAAGACCAGCTGAACTTGACTCCCTTTACACAAGGTCTAGTTACAAGTTCACTTTTGTTTGGAGCAGCCTTCGGAGCAATCTTAGGAGGAAGGCTTTCTGACAGAAATGGGAGACGAAAAACAATTCTCAGCGTTGCATCCATATTCCTTATTGCAACAATAGGCTGCACTCTTGCTCCGAATATGGAGATAATGGTGTTAAGCAGATTTATTTTAGGTCTTGCCGTAGGAGCAACCTCGGTTACAGTTCCTGCTTTTTTAGCAGAAATGGCTCCTGCAGAAAAAAGGGGAAGACTTGTAACTCAGAATGAATTAATGATTGTCTCAGGGCAGTTGCTCGCATACATATTTAATGCAATACTTGCGAATTCCTTCGGGGAAATGGGTAATGTTTGGAGATATATGCTAGTTATCGCAACACTTCCTGCAGTTTTCTTATGGATGGGGATGCTGATTGTTCCAGAAAGTCCACGCTGGCTTGCTTCAAAAGGTAATATTAAGGGAGCTCAAGCTGTGCTTGAAAAGATTAGAGAAAGAGTCCAAGCGCGTAGGGAACTAAAGGAAATTGAAGATACAATTAAAGAAGAAGGAAAGCTGAAAAAGGCTACCTTCAAGGATTTAAAACTTCCACATGTTCGTAGAATTATACTTATAGGAATAGGAATTGCCATGATACAGCAGTTAACTGGGGTAAACTCCATTATGTATTATGGAACAGAAATTTTAAAGGATGCAGGCTTTTCGACTGAAGCTGCTCTTATCGGAAATATTGCCAATGGAGTCATTTCAGTAGCTGCAACATTTGTTGGAATTGCCTTGCTTGACAAGGTAGGCAGACGCCCTATGCTGTTTGTGGGCATGGCTGGGACAAGCACATCCCTGCTGCTTATTGGAATCATTTCTATTGTAATGAAAGGGTCCGCAATGCTGCCGTTTATTATTTTAAGTTTAACAGTCTTATTTTTAGCATTCCAGCAAGGGGCCGTATCACCAGTCACATGGTTGATGCAGTCTGAGATTTTTCCACTTCAAATGCGCGGATTAGCGATGGGAATATCCATATTCTGTTTGTTTATGATGAATTTCCTTGTAGGATTGTTATTCCCTGTTTTATTTGACGCATTTGGATTATCGACTACCTTCTTCTTGTTTGTTGGCTTAGGAATATTGAGCCTTATTTTCATTAAACGGTTTGTTCCTGAAACGAAAGGTCGCTCACTTGAAGAAATCGAGCATGCTTTTCGTACTTCTAAGAAAAAGTTTGCAGCAAAACAAGGTTAGCACTAAGCTGGACGTTCCTGTTTACAGGAGCGTCTTTTTATGTGTTTTGCCTGTTTTTTATGTGCGGTGTCGCAGATGCATTCCTTCAGACATTTTATATAAAATAGTATTTTAAAAACAGGGAACAGTGTTTTTTCAATATCCTTATGTTGACAAATGAAGCGAGTAAATAATATTATTATTTTAGTACCTGATACTAATAGTTGGATATATGAATAGGTTATAAAAAGGAGAGACAACTATGATTTCTAAAGCAAGAATAACTGCAATCGGGACATTTGTCCCTGATAAAAAGCTGACTAATGATGACCTTGCCCAAATGGTGGACACAAATGATGAATGGATTGTACAAAGGACAGGTATAAAAGAAAGACGGATAGCAGGAGAAGAAGAATTTTCATCTACACTGGCAATCAAGGCGGTTGAAAATTTGGCAGCAAATTCAAAGAAGTCACTTGATGACGTAGACTTTATTATCGTTGCGACAACTACTGCAGATTTCAGCTTCCCAAGTGTAGCTGCACAAATCCAAAAACATTTTCAAATGGACTCTACTGGGGTATTTGACTTAAGTGCTGCATGTGCTGGCTTCACATATGGCTTGCATCTGGCAAATAGTCTGATTACATCGGGAATGCATCGTAAAGTACTTGTTGTAGCAGCAGAAACTTTGTCAAAAGTAACAGATTATACGGACCGAACGACATGTATATTGTTCGGTGACGGTGCAGGTGCAATGCTTGTTGAATTTGATGATAAAAATCCCAGCTTCCTAGCATCCTATATGGGAACAAATGGAGAGGGAGGAATTCATGTATACAGAACCGGACTGTCAGAGTCTATGAATGGTGAACCTCTAAAAACAAGTGGGAAGATGGTCCAGAATGGCCGTGAGGTTTATAAGTGGGCAACAAGAACGATACCAGGTGCGATGGCTGAGCTTCTAAAAAAAGCGGATATGAAAACAGAAGAACTTGATTGGTTTGTTCCCCACAGTGCAAATTTAAGAATGATTGAGTCAATTTGTGATAAATCAGGTGTAGCAATCGAACGGACATTAACAAGCATGGTACCATACGGTAATACATCCTCCTGTTCTATCCCGCTGGCAATTCAAATAGGATTGGATGACAAAAAAATCAAAAATGGCGACAGCTTGCTTCTATATGGATTTGGTGGTGGACTGACACATCTAGGTCTTATTGTGAAATGGGATCTGTCATGAAAATGAAAACAGGAAAGAGCGATTTGCTCTTTCCTGTTTTATCTTGGTAAAGGGGAAATAGAATTATTGATAGTGGAGGTATACCAAAAGAAGGAAATATAGCAATGATGATGAATTGATTATACTGATAATAGATAAGTGGAAAGGCTAGGTATTATTATGATTACTTTAAGGAATGTGAGAGAGTCTGATATAGAAAGACTGTTAATCATTGAGAATGAAGGGTTTACGAAAGAAGAAGCTGCAACAAAAGAAGCCCTTTTGGAAAGAATTGCATTAATACAAGATACTTTTATTGTTGCTGAGAAGGAGGGTAAAGTCATTGGTTATGTGAATGGGCCGATTATTCCTTCCCTATATATTACAGATGATCTTTTTGAATGTATTCAGCAGAATCCGCATACAGGAGGATTTCAAAGTATTCTTGGGCTGGCAGTAGCAAAGGATGCCCGAAATGAAGGAATTGCAAAATTATTGATGGATAAATTAAAGAAGCTCGTCATTGAAAATAAAAGGGAAGGGATTACTCTCACATGCAAGGAAGAATTAATTTCCTTTTATAAGAAATTAGGTTTTAAAAACCATGGTCTGTCAGAATCCCAACATGCAGGCACAGCATGGTACAATCTCATTTATACATACGGAGAAGATAGTGAAATTGAAAATTCTAATATTGATTGAATAAATAGGTAAATTATTGCATATTAGATGAAAAGTAAATAGAGGTTTCCCTATTCTGACATTGTATAAGATTTTCACGGAAAGCAGCTGCTTCGAACACTATTATAGAAGGGGGTTCAGGTTGTGAATCCTAAAAGCGATTTATAAAAGCTAAATTCAGGGCAAAAAAAGAGAAATGCAAAAAAATAATAGATCGATCACGATTTTTTATCTTTTGGCATTAATAGTTCTAATCATCCTGCAAAGTATTTCGGAGTAGCATCTTTATTCCCTTACGATATGTTGATAATACTTACATGATTATAGAGGATTAAAGAAGTGAGTGGTTATGGAATATTTAATCAAGTCTTTTACTTAATAGTAGAGGGCTTTTTTGATATAGATTAATAGTTCGCTAAGGAAAGGTGACTAAATCTACTATGTATATGCATAAAAATTACGAAAAGCAGATGTTTGAACATACTTTTTTATACTCCTTCTCATAGAATAAATATATGTATTTAATATGAAAATAATGGAGGGAATAATAATGGATAATATTATTACAGTCCTAATCCCGTTTTATAATCCTGGTAGATATATTCTTGATGCTATCAGCAGTATCTACGCCCAGCCTTTTTACTCTTGGAAAATATTGTTGGTGGATGATGGTTCTACAGATGAAAGTCCTGATTTAGTTAAACAGTTTCTTATCGATCCAAGAATATCTTATATTAGACATTCGGAGAATTTAGGACAAACAGATAGCTTAAATACAGTTCTTCGGCATATAGAGACT
>JAPSHL010000173.1 GCA_031179905.1 Bacillus sp. (in: firmicutes)
TCATGTATAAACTCCCTGTTAGTTCTCTATATGTATAACTACACCAATTTTCACAACGTACCATTTTTTACTACTATTAATTTCCCTTTAACAGCAAAAAACTCCTAACCTAAAGCTATTTATATCAAAATGAAACCTTCAAAGCGCAACTTCATACAGCAAAAAGACGACCCACCAATTTGGTGGATCGTCTTTTTGCTATTCGAGGAACTTCTGCATATCCTCATCTAAATAAACCCAGCCTTTCCAGCCAATATGAATCGTGTCACGCATAAAATAAGGATCGTGTTCATGGTTGGAATAATCGGCGTAAGTAAAGCCGCTATCATTAATCTGCTTCTTTATACGAGTGTAGTAGTCTTGCCGTCCTTTTTCAGGAAAGCCAGTATAATCATAATACGCCCCATTCACGGGGATAATGACAAAAAGCGGTTCTGCATCAGATTCCTTGAGAATATCAAGCATCAGCTGAAAATCATTGTACTCCAGCGATTCTGCATAGGAATGTCCTCTGTTCTTTCCTTCCATACTCTTGATGTAATTCTTATTATGCTTATATACTTTATCATCAATATAAAATTCGGAATGCTGTGTCCGTTTTTCACCATAAGTATCGGCTTGTGCCTGTAGCACTTCCCATGTCTTGTCTTTCACTTCGTCTGACTGATGCCGATTAGTCGGTTTATCTTTCAAAAGTGTGAAATACATATCCTTTTTCTTAAGTATGGATATATATGCCTTTGCAGGAACGGAAAAAATATTAAACCTACCCTTATTTTCATTCAGATAAGCAGTGTAAAGCTGATAAAGTATCGTGTCGTTCTTGACCGCATTATACGTCATCAAGCGCTGCATCAATTTTCGTTTTACCTGCTCGTCCACTTTTTTATTGAACGGAAGCTGGTACGCTTGCAGGGAGGAATAATTTGGTGCAAAATGCTGCTCGTCTGTACCATGCTTTACAAACCATTGCGGCGATACGATGATGACCATCTGCTTGTTCTTCAATTGATTTGCATGCGTAGCAAAGTTTAAATCATGAATAATAGAGGTCATTCCGCCTTTTCCTATTAAATAAGGTGTAAAGGCAGCTGTATTCGTTTCGAAATAATTCGATGGGTGGAATGGATCCCAGCGCGACATTTCAGAAGAACCATAGATTGGAACATACGTTGAACGTTTGAGCATTTCACTTTGCAAATAGGTTCCTTGGAACATATTTGGCTCCAGACTGATAGCCGATTCTTCCAAACGATCTGCTGGAACTAACTTAACCAGCCATGAAACTGGTACGAATACAACCCCGGCAAACAGGACCAATGCAAGAATGATTGGCCCAAACACAAACTTCTTCTTCATTATTTCAGCTCATTCAGACGATCAACGATAGCATTTGGTGTATTCCACGTATCTCGGTCAAACTCTGTAATTGGCACATTGATATCAAGTTGATCCTCGAATTTAACAAGTAATTCTACTGTGCCAAATGAATCAATCAGCCCTGAGTCGAATAAATCTAAATCCAGCTCTTCTTTCACAACATCGTCTTGACAAACTTCTGCAATAACTTGTAGTACTTTTTCTTTAAAATTCATTTTTATATTCTCCTTTTATTGAAATGGTCTCCCAGAAAACAGATAAAAACCGAAACAAACGACATGGAAAGTGATGATGATAGACAAAATTGTCATCGCTCTTCCTGTTGGCCAGCGTTTGTGTTTTTTATTCCAGGTCTCAAAGAAATTAAATCCTGTCATTATCATGGCATGATATGCTCCATAAATGATGTACTGAATCTCTAATCCATGCCATACTCCCATAAGCAGGAACAGCAGGGTATAACCTAGGTTTGAAACGAGCATTTTGTTCTGTATCCATTTTTTCTTCGTCATCAGAAAGACGAAGCGCATGAACACATAATCACGGAACCAGAACGACAATGACATATGCCATCGATTCCAAAAATCCTTGATGTTACGGCTGATGAATGGCTTATTAAAGTTCTCCGGTGACCGGATTCCCATCATATAACTGACTCCAACTGCAAACGCCGTATAGCCGGCAAAGTCGAAGAATAGGTATAAGCTATAGCTGTACATGTACAACAAATGATAGGTAAATTTTCCATCCACTATATTATCTAGATTCATAATGAAGTATGTATTAATGCAATAGCCGATAATAAATTTATACAAAAAGCCAAGGAAAATTTTGTTGATCCCTTTATAAAGCAGTTCCTTGTACTCCTCCGGTGTCCAGCGTTTCTCTTCATCCTTATGGAATCGGCGGAAGCGATCAATTGGACCTGATGAAATTGTCGGGTAAAACAGCATAAAATTAACAAGCTGAAAAATCGAGAGCTGGTTCTTTATCAATCCGTCTCTTGTTTCAATAATAATTTGGACAGCTCGGAATGTCAGATAGGAGATACCCAGAAAGCTTACCCAGTTATCCACTTCCAAAACTGGCAATATCTTAGATAAAATTAAAGGCAAAATCGACAGAAAACTTATTACATAGAATACGAGGCTACTATTCTTTATCTGTCGATAAGTAATATAGCCTTTAACCAGTACAACTTGGAGAATGGTGAAGGCTATTAACGAAAAGAAGCCTTCGTTTCCCCCTGAAAATATAATAGCCAATACAACAATGGAAACGAACACATTATAATAACGCAGGCGCTTGCCCATTGTGCCGAGAATCATCGTCGGCAGCAGCAAAATACCTAAAATTACAAAGAAAAGGAAAGAACTATACGGGGTCATGCGAATACCTCTTCCTTCATTTTCTTACGGTCCGCTTTCCCATTCATCGTCATTGGAATAGCAGTATGATACGTGAACTTACGCGGGATCATATATGCTGGCAAGTGCAAAGCAAGATCTTTGCGAATAGCAGTTGTCAGTTTGTATTCCTTATCAAAGTCATGTTCCGCCGGCACCACTGCCGCAATCAAGTATTCAATTTCCTCGTTTGGTGCATGAGGGATAATAATGGCAGCCTTTATATAATTAGACTGGTTAAGGTGGAACTCAATTTCTTCCAGCTCCATCCTGTAGCCATGCATCTTGATTTGATAATCAAGTCTGCCTTGGCAGTACACCAATCCGTCCTGAATAAAGCCAGCGTCTCCGGTACGATAGGCATTCATTCCGTTTATAATAGCGAATGCCTTTTCTGTCAGTAGCGGCTCACCCAGGTAGCCTTTTGACACACTTGGCCCCGCAAGGATAAGCTCCCCTTTTTCACCTTCAGGCAGCGGGTTACCTAATTCGTCTACAACGAGAATACACATATCAGATTTTGGATAGCCAACTGGCAGAGCCTTCTCTTTAGCAATTAATTCTTCCGTAATTTCAATAGACGTCACAGCAACCGTTGCTTCTGTAGGCCCATAGGTATTAAAAATCTTTGCTTGTGGGAAACGTTGTTTCAGCTCTTTGGCCACAGCTAGCGGTAGTACTTCCCCACAGAAAAAGAATACTTCAAGATCAGGAAGCATGTTTTGATTAAAGTCCGGATTCGGAAAACACATTTGCACGAAGGATGGCGTCGATGTCCATATTTGCAATGCAGAACTACTCAAGTTCTCATACAAAAGCTTCGGCTTATTGATTACCTCTTTCTCCAATGTATGAATGGAACCCCCGCTCTGAAGTGCTGGATAAAAGTCCATCACAGACAAATCGAATGAAAAAGGTGCCTGATTCAAGAAGATTTTTCCTTGATTTAATGGAAAGTCATTTGTCATCCAATCGGTAAAAGATTGCAAATTTGCTGCGGTTATTTGAACGCCTTTTGGATTTCCAGTACTGCCAGATGTATAAATGATGTAAAAAACTTCATCAGGCCCGACCCAGCACTCATCACCAATAAGCTCTGCTTGTTCCAGCTGCAGCTCCTGCATCTGTAAAACTGCAACACTATCAAACTCAAGTAAGCTATCTGTTGTATTAATTACTAATCCTGCACCAGATTTTTCTACGATAAGACGCACCCGTTCCATTGGAATGGATGTATCTACAGGTATATAAGGGTGGCCAGCCTTTACACAGGCGAGGAACGATACCGGCATATAGATTCCCATATGACCATACACAACAACTGGCGTCTGCCGCACGAGCTGCATGGCATGTATTAAGCTGGCTAGCCTGCTCGATTTGTCCCAAAGCAAGCTGTAGCTCAGCGCCTGGTCCTCTGTACGAAATGCTGTCTGTTCCGGTTTTCCTACCGCATGCTGCGCAATACGAGTTAAAAGTTTCATTTTATTATCTACTCCATTTTAAAAATCATTATAAATATAGTTGCCTGTATTGGCCGTATGGAAGCCGTACATCAAAAACAAGGTAACAAGGATTGCCAGATAAAAACATGTATGTAATGCAAAACGGACACCCGTGTGCGTATACAGCTGTTTGAGCTTATTCATCTTCTTTCTCCCGTCCTTCCTTTTATTCAAATTTATAGCCGGTTCCAATAACAGTCCGGATATGATATGATTCGAAGCTTAATTTTGCTCTCAGCTTTTTAATATGTGTATCAACAACTCGACTATCACCATCGAAGTCCAAGCCCCATACGTGATTCAAAATAGTTTCGCGTGAAAGGACATTATTTTTATGCTGAAGCAGGAACACCAATAATTCATATTCCTTTGGCGTCAATTCGACTTGTTTGCCCTCAAGCTGAAGCTGATGGGACTTCGTATTAACGATCGCTTCACCGAAGCTGAGCATATGACCAGTCGGCAGATAATGTTCGGTTGCCCTTTTCATTAAAGAATTAGCACGCGCCACTAGCACTTTGGGGCTGAACGGCTTGGTAACATACTCATCGGCTCCGAGTTCAAACCCATGAATTTTATCATCGTCACTAGATTTCGCTGTCAGCAGAATAATTGGTACACCAGAACTCATTCGAACCTGCTTGGTGACAGCAAATCCATCCATTTGCGGCATCATGATATCAAGAATGACTAAATCCGGATAAATAGCATTAAACCAGTCCATCGCACTGCTGCCATTATCCGTTTCATACACTTCCCATCCGTCCTTTTTAAAATAATCGGCTACAACTTCTCGGATTCTCACTTCATCCTCGACAAGCAATACTTTCTTCCCCAACGTGAATCTTCCTTCCAATTTATAGATATTAACAAGATTATATGTCTTTCATGTGTCCTAATAAGCAATTATTACCATTACTTGAAATGAACATAGAAAAGCACACCGTCAGACAAGTTTTCCGCTCCGTACTTAAATCCATGCAAATTTAGAATTTGCTGGACAATTGCCAATCCTAATCCTGTACCGCCCGTCATTCGACTTCGAGAAGATTCAGTCCTATAGAAACGTTTCCAGATTTTATCCAGCTGTTCTTCTGGTATTTGTGTGCCTCTATTTTCAATTTTGAACACACTTCCACCGTTTTCCTGATCCAATTCGATTCGAATCACAATGACAGAATCGGGCTCACTGTGCCGGACCGCATTAATTAGAAGATTTTGCATTACTCGTTCCATCCACTCATAATCCGCCAAAATATGCTGTTCATTCTTCGGCATGATTTCAATTACAACATTTTTCTCTTTCGCTATACAAAATAGTTTATATGCCAAAACCTCAATCATTTCACTGATTAAAAAAGATGTTTTTCTTAGCTTAATCACACCGTTCTCCAATTTAGCCAAATCCAGCATATCTTTAATCAGCACTTCCATCTTTTCTGACTCCTCAATGATTACTTCTACATAATGGTCTTGCTTATCCGGACTGACATCATCATGCAGACCCTCAGCGAAGCTTTTGACAATGCTGAGCGGTGTCTTCAGTTCATGTGATGCATGTTCAAAAAACTCGCGCTGCTCCTTTTCCATCTGCACACGTTTTTCCATATCCCGCTTAAGGGTTTCATTGGCTTGTTTCAAGTCATTTAATGCAACATCCAAATTTTTTGCCATAACAAGCATATTGTTAGAAAGGCTCCCCAGCTCATCTTTCAGCTTAATCGGCTTCGCAGATGAGAAATCAAGATTCACCATATTTTTTGCCATATCATTCAGCTTAATCAGTGGTCTGCTAACAAGACGCGAGAAGAAAAACGACAGTAAAAGGATGAGAATGAATCCTGCAATCCCGATATATACATAAAATATTTGAAGTGCTTCATTGGTATCTCTAATTTCCTGAAGAGATGCAACAGAAACCATAAATTCCATTTCCCCGTCTTTCTTAATTGGTTCAATTAGGACTAAGTTATGTTTTCCACTCCATGACTCCACCCAGTCCAGCTGCAGACTTTCCCCTTTAGAAAGCTGCTTTATCTGCGCCTCCTTAAGCGGGAACCATTCCAGCAGCGCATCATAGAGAATTCCTAATCCTCTACTTATCATCCCAGCCTTAGGAAGTGAAATGCTTTTTACTTTCCCTTCAATCGTCACTTCATTCTCAAGCGGATCCTCACCGACACTAGACGCATCCTTCGAAATAACAGATGGATAAATGACCGAAGAAACCTCAGCATCAGCTTCACCTTGCACAATCAATGTATCTCCATTTGTGATATTCAACGCTCGCACCTGATCTCCGTAATTTGTGATAAATAAGGAAAGCGATACTTCTACAACTTTTCCATCACCTGTTTGCAGCATGATATTAAACGGATCCTGTACCAACTGAAAACCTTCTGCGTCCACAATCGTCAACGGACTTTTGGACTCCCTCATGTAAGAGAGTGTCTGTTTTGTCATTTCCGATTCGCTCCATGAATTTTCCTCATAACCTTTTGCTAATTGATGCAGGTGCTTTGCTGCTTCTTTAGTTTTATGATGCTGATAAAAACGATCAAAGAATAATAGCTGAAATATCATAATCATGGCGTAAAACACCAAAAAGAATAAAGCTGTTACAGCAAATAATTTTACGGTGATACCGCGTTTTCTCATGTTATACTCCTTTACTTTATACAACAGTTTATTAATAACTTAAGCTACGGGTATGTTTTTTGTGTGTCCACATACACACCATCCATATATGGTAACCACCCTTTTTTATCCCAAGTCCATATCACCTGAAATGAGGGATATCATGGACAAAAATAATCAGTATATGGATTAATCAAATCAAAGAACAATGAGCAACATTTCAGTGTTTATTGCATACGCTGATCAGCTAATGCTTTGTAAATAGTAAGGTGCCCCCCCTCACAGTGCAGTGCATCTCACCAGGTTGCAAATACTTCATTAAGCTTTAGTCTTGTGTAATAAATTTACTGTCACCTGTTGCATGTTCCGTTTCCTCTAAGTTTTATATCATTTTCATTTCCTATATAAGCATACTTGTATACAAATATACTTACATACTTTTAGTTAAGAAACTAAAACAAAATCACCACATGGTAGAATTTCAGCCTGACTATTTGAACAAATATGCTTATTAAATATCATCGGAAGTTCTATTTCAGCACAACAATTGGGAAACCATTCTACTACAGCTTTTCAGTTCCCCATATAATCAACACTCCTTCTTAAATAGCAACATCAATCAGTAAAACAAAAAAGACATCTAGTAATTAGATGCCTATCTTAATTGTACTTTGGGTTGATAAAAGCTACTTTCAAAAGAAAACAATACCACAA
>JAPSHL010000019.1 GCA_031179905.1 Bacillus sp. (in: firmicutes)
TGGTGCAGCACAACCAAATGTACAGCCAGCTGTTTTTTCTAATTTCGAGACCTTCACACCAAATGAGAGTGAAGCAAGGAATTTGAACATGCTGTTAGATATTCCTTTAAAGGTTACAGTGGAGCTGGGAAGAACAAAGCGTTCTGTCAAAGAAATCCTTGAACTTAGCTCTGGTTCTATTATTGAGCTGGACAAACTTGCAGGGGAACCAGTTGATATTCTGGTTAATAACAGGCTAATTGCACAAGGTGAGGTTGTTGTCATTGACGAGAACTTCGGAGTCCGCGTAACGGACATTGTAAGTCAATCAGACCGCTTAAACAAATTAAAATAATCTAATTTATATTTATGGGGGTAGAGAATTATGGCACAGAAAATACTAATAGTAGATGACGCAGCATTTATGAGAATGATGATTAAAGATATCCTATCTAAAAATGGATATGATGTCGTTGGAGAGGCTGCAGACGGTGCACAAGCTGTCGAGAAATATAAAGAAACACAGCCTGATCTTGTAACAATGGATATCACAATGCCTGAAATGGATGGTATCACTGCATTGAAAGAAATCAAAAAAATTAATCCAAATGCTAAGGTCATTATGTGTTCGGCAATGGGTCAGCAAGCAATGGTTATTGATGCTATCCAGGCTGGAGCGAAAGACTTCATCGTTAAACCTTTCCAAGCGGATCGTGTTCTTGAAGCAATCGGCAAAACATTAGGATAACTTAGAAACAAATACTAGAGGGTGTCATACTTGAATACAAAACAGTTATTTATTAAATGTTCACTACTCTTAATTGTTCTGCTAGGCTTTGATCATCAAGCCTATGCAGAACAACTTGATAATAGTGTCTATGAAGCAATAGAAAATCAAAATCAAACAGAAGATAGCAAAAGCGATGAGCAGGTTAATAATGGCGGGGCTGAAACAACAAATACAGAAACAAATAATCCAGATGTAACAGCAGCAAGAGATGTGGGGCTTACATTTTGGGATTTTGTCAGAATGATTTTTGCTACCCTTTTTGTTATAGCACTGCTTTATATTGTGCTTCGTTTTATCAACAAACGCAACCATGTGTATAAAAGCACACAAATTATTGAGAATTTGGGCGGCACGGCATTAGGTGCCAATCGATCTATACAAATTGTGAAAGTCGGCAAACGCTTGCTCGTTGTTGGAGTCGGCGAAAGCATCCAGCTCATTAAGGAAATTGACGATGAAGAGGAATATAAAAGCCTCATCAAAGACTATAACCAAAAGATGGACCAGCTTATACAGCCAAGCGATATTGTGACAAAGGTTATGAATGGTATAAAGAATTATCCTAACCAGAAGCAACAACAAGAATCTTTTGCCAGTCATTTAAAGAAGCAATTGCAAGAAGTATCGAACGGCCGCAAAGAAATAATGAAAGAATTGAAAAAGAGAGGTTCAGAAAAAGATGAATGAGTTTATGCAGCTTTTTAATGACAGTGCACCAGAAAATGTTTCTACTTCTGTGCAATTGTTATTGCTATTGACTGTCCTTTCTTTAGCTCCAAGCATCCTAATATTGATGACAAGCTTTACGAGAATCGTCATTGTTCTTTCCTTTGTCAGAACGGCGCTTGCGACACAACAAATGCCGCCAAACCAAGTTATCATTGGCTTGTCCCTGTTTATGACCTTCTTCATAATGGCACCTACATTCCAAGAAGTGAACAAAACAGCCTTAACCCCATTATTTAATGAGGAAATCAGCTTAGAACAAGCATATGAGAATGCAGCAGTCCCTTTTAAGGAATATATGAGTAAGCATACCAGACAGAAGGATTTAGCCTTATTTCTCAACTATTCGAAAGCGGAAACGCCAGAATCTATCCAAGATATACCACTGACAACTCTAGTCCCGGCCTATGCAATCAGCGAACTGAAAACAGCCTTTCAAATTGGCTTTATGATATTTATTCCATTTTTGGTTATCGACATGGTCGTTGCCAGTATCTTAATGTCTATGGGTATGATGATGCTGCCGCCTGTTATGATTTCACTGCCGTTTAAAATATTGTTGTTCGTAATGGTAGACGGCTGGTATTTGGTAGTTGAATCTTTATTAGAAAGCTTTTAAGAAGGGTGATTTTTCATGTCACAAGAAATGGTTATATCAATTGCAGAAAAAGGGGTTCTTACCGTTTTAGTCGTTAGCGGGCCTTTGCTTATTATAGCCCTTGCTGTAGGGCTGTTAATCAGCATATTTCAGGCTACAACCCAGATACAGGAACAGACGCTTGCATTCGTGCCGAAAATTGTGGCCGTCCTCTTAGGAATCATTTTTTTCGGAGCCTGGATGTTAAGCCATCTATTATCCTACACAAGCGACATCTTTTCTAACCTGACAAGGTTTATAGGGTGATGCTATGGAGGATTTTTTAGCAAAGTTTCCAGCCTTTTTGCTGATTTTTGTAAGGGTAACTTCCTTCTTTCTTATGCTCCCTCTCTTTTCTTATCGGACGATACCGACAAGTCATAAAGTAGGTTTTGCATTTTTTCTTTCATTAATGATGTTTTTTGGAATGGAAACTCCGACATTGGAAGTGGATGGGGCTTATTATCTCCTTATTATTAAAGAAGCGATGGTAGGGCTGTTTATCGGTTTTTTAGCATATATGCTCTTTTCAGCCGTCCAGGTTGCCGGGGGCTTAATCGACTTTCAGATGGGATTTGCCATCGCTAATGTTGTGGATCCCCAAACTGGTACACAAAGTCCGTTGACAGGGCAGTATTTAAATATTATTGCTCTCTTTTTTTTATTGGCAGTAAATGGCCATCATTTGCTTTTGGATGGTGTATTTTACAGCTATCAATTTATTCCCCTCGATCAGGCATGGGTCAACTTTGGCGATGAAAAGATCATGGAGTATGCTGGAAAAACACTTGCATTAATGTTTGCGATTGCATTCCAGATGTCCATACCTGTTGTAGGCGCCATCTTTTTAGTGGACGTTGCCCTTGGAATAGTCGCAAGAACGGTTCCACAATTAAATATTTTTGTTGTAGGTGTGCCTGTGAAAATTGTGGTCGGGCTCATCATGCTGATTATTGTAATGGGTGCTATCATGGCATCTGTTTCAAATCTGTTTTCGACCATGTTGACGACAATGCGGGATATGATGAATTTGATGGGAGGTTCGTAGCATGCTGTTAAGGTTGGATTTGCAGTTTTTTTCAGGTGAAAAAACAGAAAAGGCCACACCGAAAAAAAGGCAGGATACCCGGAAAAAGGGTCAGGTTGCCAAAAGTCAGGATATAAATACTGCTCTGGTGCTGTTAGCTGTCTTTGCTGTCCTTAACTTTGCAGGCGGATCAATGATGGAGGGAATGGTTTCCCTTCTGAATTTTTCCTTCCAGGATTTAATGCTCATGGACCTCACAGAACATAATATTAAAAGTATCTTTATTGAGTTAGTAATGCAAACAGCTATAATCTTAAGTCCAATCATGGCAGCAGCATTAGTTGCAGGCGTGATTGCCAACTACTTGCAAGTTGGCGTGCTTTTCACGACAGAGCCAATTAAGTTCAAGCTAGAAAAGATAAACCCATTATCAGGCTTAAAAAGAATGTTCTCGATAAGATCGATTGTTGAACTGCTTAAATCCATCTTGAAAATTACCGTAATCGGCATTGTTACATTTGCTATCCTTTGGAACAAGCTTGAGGAAATTCTTGTTCTTTCGCAAAAGTCAATCGGGGCAACTTTAATTACATTAGCAAAATTAACGATGCAAATGGGCTTGTTCGGTTCAGGAGCACTGTTATTTTTAGCTCTTTTTGATTATTTATATCAAAAATATGATTATGAAAAAAACATTCGCATGTCAAAACAAGACATTAAGGATGAATACAAAAATATTGAAGGGGACCCATTGATCAAATCGAAAATTAAACAAAGGCAGAGAGAAATGGCAATGCGCCGGATGATGCAGGATGTACCGACTGCTGATGTGGTCATAACAAATCCGACTCATTATGCGATCTGTCTAAAATACGATGAAGATAAATATGATGCTCCATATGTTGTTGCAAAAGGTGTTGATTTTCTTGCTCAGAAAATTAAGCTTATCGCAAAAGAACATGAGGTCATTACAGTGGAAAACAGACCCCTTGCAAGAGCGCTGTACAGTCAAGTAGATGTCGGGGAAACCGTCCCAGAAGAGTTTTTTAAAACAGTTGCGGAAATACTTGCATATGTATACCGTACAAAAAAACAGCATTCTTAGAACAGCTTTATAAATATAGATGTTTGGTTGTTAGTTAGGAGCGAAAAAAATATGTCTGGTAGAGATTTAACAGTCGTATTCAGCGTAATACTAATCATAGCGATGCTCATCATACCATTTCCTACATGGTTGCTAAGCATCTTGATCTTGCTGAATATTTCTTTAGCACTATTAATTTTATTATTGACGATGAACATGAACGAAGCGCTGGAGTTTTCCATCTTTCCTTCGTTATTGCTTTTGATGACACTTTTCCGTCTTGGATTGAACGTGTCGACAACAAGATCTATCCTTTCCACAGGTGAGGCAGGCGGAGTTGTACATACGTTTGGAACATTCGTGGTCGGCGGTAACTTAGTTGTCGGGCTCGTCGTCTTTGCCATATTGGTCATCATTCAATTTATCGTTATTACAAAAGGATCTGAGCGTGTATCTGAAGTTGCTGCCCGCTTCACCCTTGATGCAATGCCAGGTAAGCAAATGGCCATTGATGCTGATTTAAACGCCGGGCTTATTTCTGAAACAGAAGCAAGAACACGCAGGGAAAAAGTCAGCAGAGAAGCTGACTTCTACGGTTCAATGGATGGTGCGAGCAAATTCGTTAAAGGTGATGCCATTGCCGGTATTATTATCGTATTTATCAACTTAATTTTTGGTATTGTCATCGGGATGACCCAACTTGACATGCCAATTGCAGATGCTGCCCAGAACTTTTCGCTCATGTCTATCGGGGATGGGATCGTCAGCCAAATACCAGCCTTATTAATCTCGACTGCAACAGGTATTGTCGTAACAAGAGCGGCTTCTGACGGGAATCTTGGTTCTGATTTAACGAAGCAGCTTTTATCTTATCCGAAAATGCTGTATGTAGCAGGTGGAACAATTTTTGTATTAGGATTGATTACACCAATTAATGATCTTTTAACAATTCCTATTGCTGGATTGCTTGCATTCGGCGGCTATGTACTATCAAAAGCACCGAAGCAGGATCTCGAGGAAATGCTGGAAATCGAAGAAGAAGTCCAGACAAACGAACTGAAAAGTCCAGAGAGTGTTGTCAGCTTATTGAATGTTGATCCGATTGAATTTGAATTTGGCTATGGTTTAATTCCATTGGCAGATGCTAATCAAGGAGGAGACCTTCTTGATCGGGTTGTGATGATTAGAAGACAATTAGCAATTGAGCTTGGTCTAGTTATTCCTGTTGTCCGCATTAGAGATAATATCCAGCTGCAGCCAAACGAATACCGTTTAAAAATTAAAGGTAATGAAATGGCAAGAGGAGAGCTTTTGCTCGATCATTACTTAGCTATGAGTCCGGGTATGGATGATGACTCTATTGATGGAATTGACACAGTTGAGCCGTCATTTGGCCTTCCAGCTAAATGGATTACAGAAACTGTCAAGGAACAGGCCGAAATTTTTGGCTATACGGTGGTTGATCCGCCGTCTGTCGTTTCCACTCATATCACAGAAGTAATTAAAGCAAATGCACATGAGCTGTTGGGACGCCAAGAAACGAAACAGCTTGTCGATCATGTTAAGGAATCATATCCAATTCTTGTTGAGGAGGTTACACCAAATCCATTATCTATTGGTGATATTCAGAAAGTTTTGGCTAAACTATTAAAAGAAAATGTTTCAATCCGCAATTTGCCAGTTATTTTTGAAACATTGGCCGATTACGGAAAAATATCAAGTGATACAGAATTACTGGCTGAATATGTTAGACAAGCGTTAGCACGCCAGATTACTAATCAGTATTCAAGTAATGTAGATACACTGAAGGTGATTACATTATCCGGCAAAGTAGAGAAGCTCATTGCGGATAATATCCAGCAGACAGAGCATGGTAATTATTTAGCGTTGGATCCAAGTATTTCTCAAGCTATTCTAGAGGCTGTCGCTTCACAAGTAGAGCAGCAATCCATCATGGAACAAGTGCCAATCATCTTGTGTTCACCAGCTGTACGTATGTATGTGCGCCAGTTGACAGAGAGATATTTCCCTCAGGTACCAATATTATCTTATAACGAGTTAGAAGCAAATGTAGAAGTTCAAAGTGTTGGGGTGGTGACGGTAGAATGAAAATAAAAAAATACGTTGCAGCAAGCATGCCAGAAGCGATGAAACGAATTAGGGCAGAACTAGGTAATGACGCGGTGATATTACATTCGAAAATCATTCACACCGGTGGTTTTTTAGGAATGTTTAAAAAAAGAAGTATTGAAGTGATGGCAGCGATAGATCCAGATTTGAGTGAAGCAAAGTCACCAGTTGAAAAGCAAATGCCCGCACCAAAGCTTATTCCGAAAATCGAACGAAATCTAATGGAGGAGCCTAAAGTTAAGGCTCCTGTTCTTGCAGATGATAACATCATGAGACAGCTTGCCCAAATGAATGAAACTATTAAAAAAATGGCAGAGAGCGGTAAAGTGGGACCAATGGAGCTGCCTTTCCCATTAAAATCAGTAATCGATCGATTGAAGAAACAAGACCTTGATAGTGAAATTCAATCAAGGCTGACTACAAAGCTGTTGGAAAAATGGTATTTGGCTGGCGCAAACAGTCCGCAAAACGAGGTTCACAGCTGGGCTGAAGAATTGCTTTATAAAGAAATGAATCAATACACCTTTGGAGAGTTAACGCTTACGAAAAAATTTGTAAACGTAATCGGTCCAACTGGCGTTGGGAAAACAACCACATTAGCTAAAATGGCCGCAGAAATTATGATGAAGCACAAAAAGAAAATCGGGTTCATCACAACTGATACATACCGAATAGCCGCCATTGATCAACTGAAAACATATGCTAATATCCTGAATGTGCCCATTGAAGTTTGCTACAACTTAGATGATTTTGAAAAAGCGGCACAAAGCCTGTCAGATTGTGATGTTATATTAGTGGATACAGCAGGTAGAAATTTCCGCAACCAACAATATGTTCAAGATTTGAAAGAAGTGGTCGATTATAATAGAGACATGGAAACATTGCTTGTCCTGTCACTGACAGCGAAACAGTCAGATATGGAAGAGATCTATCAGCAATTTTCTTCGATTCATATCGATCAGTTTATTTTTACAAAAATGGACGAAACTTCAACATATGGAGCCATGATAAATCTCGTGGTTAAATATAAAAAGGGTGTGGCATATTTGACAACTGGGCAAAACGTCCCAGATGATATTTTGCCAGCTAATCCCCGCGAAATCGCAAAAAGGATAATTGAGGTCGATTAATATGACAGATCAGGCGGCAATGCTCAGAAAAAGATTCGAACAGTTTCATAGCGAAAAAAAGCAAAAGACATTAGCCGTTGTCAGCGGAAAAGGAGGGGTAGGGAAATCAAATTTTTCCTTAAACTTCTCTCTGTCGCTAAAAAAGAAGGGCTACTCTGTGTTATTGATAGATATGGATATCGGAATGGGGAATGTGGATATCTTAATGGGTTCACAGCCAAGCTTTACGATTGTCGATTATTTTAAGAATCACGCCTCCTTTTCCGATATCATTCATACCGGTGCAGGAGGAATTGATTTCATTGCAGGAGGTTCAGGCTTAACGGACTTTCTTGACATGGAGGAGAGGCAGCTTGAAAGGTTCTTTCTAGAATTTGAAGGCATTATGCGCCAATATGATTATATTTTATTTGATATGGGAGCTGGAATCAGCACAGACAGCCTTAAATTCATCCTTTCTGTCGATGACGTTATTGTGATAACGACACCTGAACCTACTTCTATTACAGATGCGTACGCTGCAATGAAATTTATTCACTTGCAGAAGGATGATATCCCCTTCTATATAGTAGTAAACAGAACGATAAGCACACTGGATGGAAAAGAAACATACCAAAAGTTAAAAAATGTAATGGGCCGGTTTTTAGAAAGGGAGATTTTCAATCTTGGGCCTATTCCCGATGATCAGAATGTTGCAAAAGCGGTAAGGAAACAAGTTCCATTCATAATTTTTAATGAAAACTCACAAGCCTCTAAAGCTTTGTCAGAAATAGCCGATAGATATTGTAAACAACAGTTTACAGATCCTCAAGAAAACAAAAAGCCATTTATGGCGAAATTAAAGAGGCTGCTGTTTGAAAGGTAGTGGTGTTGCCGTGGGAAAAATAAATATCTTGATTGTTGACGATTCGGCGTTTATGCGTAAGCTTATTTCCGATTTTCTCACAGAAGACTCACGCATGTCGGTCATAGGCACTGCCAGAAATGGTCAAGATGCATTAAAGAAAATTAAGGAACTTAAACCAGACGTTGTCACCATGGATGTCGAAATGCCAATTATGGACGGCATTAGTGCGTTAGAACAGATTATGAAGGAAAATCCAGTCCCGGTTATCATGCTTTCGAGTACAACAAAGGTGGGGGCAGAGAATACTATTCAAGCCATGCAAATCGGAGCAATCGATTTTATAGCCAAGCCATCTGGAGCAATTTCTCTGGATTTATATAAGGTTAAGGAAGAATTGATTGAGAAGGTGATCTCAGCCAGCAAAGTGAAGCTGGCTAAATTGCTCCCTCCGCGCGAGCAGGATAAAAGTTCTGTTATCGATCGTCCTTCTTTTAGGATGGAATCAAAAGAAATGAAACTAGCCAAACCAGCAGATTCAAACTGGAATTCTGCAGCCAACAAACTCGTCGTTTTAGGGACGTCTACAGGCGGACCGAGAGCACTGCAGCATGTTATTACAAAGCTTCCTGCAAACATCAATGCGCCAATTTTAATAGTGCAGCATATGCCGGCAGGATTTACCCAGTCACTTGCTAATCGACTGAATACTCTTTCTGAGATAACAGTTAAAGAAGCTGAACATGGAGAAACTATCCGAAAAGGCGTAGCTTATATTGCACCTGGGGGACATCACTTAAAAGTGAAATCCTCTGGGACTAGCCTTGTTGTTCATCTAGATCAATCGGCACCTGTAAATGGTCACAGACCGAGTGTAGATGTCATGTTTGAATCGGCAAGTGAATTGGATAACTATAACAAACTTGCTGTAATAATGACGGGTATGGGCTCAGACGGCACGAACGGGCTGATCAAGCTTGTTAATAAAGGAAAAGTCAAGTCAATTGCAGAGTCAAAAGAAACATCCATCGTTTTTGGCATGCCAAAGGCAGCCATTGCAACAAATTATGTGGATGAGATCCAAAATGTTGAAAATATCGCACAAACAATAATGAAATACGTATAAACGCCAAGGGGTGTAAAATATATGGAGATGAGTCAGTATTTAGAAGTTTTTATTGAAGAAAGCAAGGAGCATTTGCAGACATGTAATGAACAGTTGCTGGAATTAGAAAAAAACCCAGAAAACCTGCAAATTGTAAACGAAATATTCCGTTCTGCCCATACATTAAAAGGAATGTCGGCAACGATGGGATACGAAGATCTTGCGAGCCTTACCCATCAAATGGAAAACGTGCTTGATGCAATTAGAAACGAGAAAATTTCCGTTTCTCCAGAAGTTCTCGATGTTATCTTCCTAGCAGTAGATGACCTAGAGGCAATGGTTGAATCAATTGCAAGCGGCGGTGATGGAAAAAGAAACGTTGAAGATGTTGTGAAGAAGCTTGTTGCCATTGAAAACGGAGAAGCATTTGTTGAAGCAGGTGCAAATGAAGCAGCAGCAGCTGCTGTGGAAGAAAAAACTTTGCCTCAAAACAGCTATGATGAATTTGAGATTACAGTTATGCAGCAATCGAAAGAACAAGGCTTCGACACTTACGAAATTGAAATAACATTAAGTGCAAGCTGTTTGCTGAAAGCAGCAAGGGTGTTTATGATTTTTGAAGCATTAGAATCGTTAGGGGAAGTGATTAAATCAAACCCTCCTGTTGAAGAATTGGAAGAAGAAAAATTCGAGAACTCATTTATGGTTACAATCATTTCGAAAGAAGAGCCGAGTCATATTGAAGCAAAAATTATGAAGGTTTCTGAAGTCGAAAAAGTAGTTGTCAAAAACTTTGCTGCTTTAGAATTAACAGCTGAAGAAGAAGTTCAAGAAACTGCTCCTGTAATCCAAGAAACTGCAGTCGCTGCTGTAAAACCAAGTGCAGCACCGAAAAAAGAAGAGGAAAAGCCTGCTGCGGTTGCAAAGCAATCAAGTAAAACGATCAGAGTGAACATCGAGCGTCTCGATATTTTGATGAATCTGTTTGAAGAGCTTGTTATTGACAGAGGAAGACTTGACCAAATTTCTCAAGATCTCCAAGTACAAGAACTGCATGAGACAGTTGAAAGAATGTCGCGAATCACCGGTGACCTTCAGAATATCATCTTAAATATGAGGATGGTTCCAGTTGAGACTGTATTTAACCGTTTCCCTCGTATGGTTAGACAGCTTGCAAGAGATTTAAACAAGAAGATTAATTTAGAAATTATCGGTGCTGAAACGGAATTAGACAGAACAGTAATCGATGAAATCGGGGACCCGCTTGTCCATCTTATTAGAAATGCACTAGACCATGGTATTGAATCACCAGAGGTTAGAAAAGCTAACAATAAAAATGAAGAAGGAACCGTAGTATTAAGAGCATATCATAGCGGGAACCATGTATTTATTGAGCTTGAAGATGACGGTGCCGGTATCAATAAAGAAAAAGTGCTTCAAAAAGCATTAAGTAAAGGGATTATCACACAAGAAACGGCTAATAGTTTAACAGATTCACAGATTGCCGAACTTATTTTAGCATCTGGCTTCTCGACAGCAGATAAAATTTCGGATATCTCCGGCCGTGGTGTAGGACTTGACGTTGTAAAAAGCACGATCGAATCATTAGGCGGAACAATTAC
This sequence comes from Bacillus sp. (in: firmicutes), assembly GCA_031179905.1. Classification (GTDB taxonomy): domain Bacteria; phylum Bacillota; class Bacilli; order Bacillales; family Cytobacillaceae; genus Niallia. Next base: position 11,075 of record JAPSHL010000019.1, read on the forward strand.
TATTGAGTCACAAGAAGGAAAAGGCTCATTATTCTCTATCCAGCTGCCATTGACACTTTCTATCATTTCCGTGATGCTCGTGGAAATTCAGCAGGAAAAATATGCGATTCCATTATCATCTATTATTGAAACAGCAATCGTTAACAAGAGTGAGGTACTTCAAGCACATAATCAAACGGTAATTGATTTCCGCGGCAAAGTAGTTCCGCTTCTATTCTTGAAGGATATCTTTGAGGTTCCAGTTACGAGAGAAGAAGAGGAGTTCTATTCTGTTGTCATTGTAAGAAAAGGCGAAAAACTGGCAGGATTTGTTGTCGATTCCTTCATTGGACAGCAAGAAGTCGTATTGAAATCACTTGGGGATTACCTGACAAATGCCTTTGCTATTTCTGGTGCAACGATACTCGGAGATGGGCAAGTAGCCTTAATCGTTGACAGCAATGCCCTGATTAAATAATGTCAGAATTCATGTAAAGATAGGTAGATAGAGAGGAAGGAATGAAATGGTAGAATCGGTTTCAACAGAAGTAAAACTGATTATTTTCGAACTGAAGGGAAAAGAGTATGCTATTCCTGTACATGATGTAAGATCAATTGAAAAGATTATGCACATTACGAGAATCCCCAATATTGCTCCATTCGTAAAAGGAGTAATTAACTTACGTGGTGTTGTTACACCAATTATTGATCTGCGCAGACGGTTTGATTTAGACGAATTGGAGCATACAGATCAAACAAGAATTATCATCATTGCCATTGAGGACATGGAAGTCGGGTTAATCGTAGATGCTGCTAATGATGTTGTAGATGTCAATTCAGACGATTATGAGCCGGCACCAGAGGTTGTTGGCGGCAAGGAAGTTGATTATATCAGCGGTGTCGTGAAAGTGGACAAACGCTTGCTTATTCTTGTTAATCTTGAAAGAGTGTTCGATCGTGAGGAATTTAAAAAATATGCTAGAAGTGAACTTTAATGAGTTTTACAGATAAAATTAATTCACTTCACCTTGATATTTTGCGTGAAATAGGGAATATCGGAGCAGGAAATGCTGCTACTGCCCTCTCTAAGCTGCTTAATAAAAAAATTGATATGAAAGTTCCAAATGTAGAAATCGTTTCATTTGATGAAATGATGGAGATGGCTGGCGGATCAGACAAAATAGCGGCAGGAGTGTTCCTTAGAATTGAAGGAGACGCTCCTGGAAGCATGTTTTTTATGCTGCCGCTTGAACAAGCAACGAATTTTATCAGAGATATGATTGGGGATGAGACAGCACAACTATCTGAACCTCCATATGAAGAATTGTCGCTGTCTGCCTTGCAGGAGCTGGGCAATATCCTGTCAGGATCTTATTTATCAGCATTATCTGATTTTACCAATCTATCTCTATATCCATCAGTACCAGCACTTGCAATCGATATGGTCGGTGCTATCGTAAGCTACGGACTAATTGAACTTTCACAAGTCAGCGATTACGCTATTGTCATTAACACTGCACTCAATGAAGATGAAAAATCGATTTCTGAAACGGTGAATGGTCATTTTTTCCTCCTTCCGGACCCAGACTCATTTCATATATTGTTTGAATCATTGGGAGTGAAGCTTTGATGATGACTGATCAAGCTGTTGTTGTAAAGGTTGGTATTGCGGATATGAACACAGTGAAAGCGCCGGATGTTATTCGTACTTCGGGGCTTGGCTCCTGTGTCGGCATTATTTTATATGATGAGAGAAGATCGATTGCAGGCTTGGCTCACATTATGCTTCCCGACTCATCTTTAAGCAAAAGCGGTCCAGTTAATATTGCTAAATTTGCTGATACAGCTATTATTGAGCTTGTGAACAGACTAGGTGAACTGGGGGCTAGTAAGTTCTCCTTAAAAGCAAAGATTGCAGGTGGTGCACAAATGTTCCAGTTCAGCGGAACAAGTGATATTATGAGAATCGGTCCACGCAATGTGGAGGCCGTGAAAAAGGAATTGACAGCACTCAATATCAAAATTTGCGGAGAGGATGTAGGCGGCAACAGTGGAAGGACAATTGAATTTAATCCAGCTACACTAGAGCTTACAATCCGTACTGTAAATAAAGGAACACAGATTATTTGAAGATTTATCAGAAATATCCCATAACATAGGAAAGTCTGACACTTGCATAGTGCAGGCTTTTTTTTATTAGGTAATATAAATGCAATTTTATTTTTATAGTATAAAAGTACTATATATTGCGAAAAAAACCATCTTTTTTTTTCATAAGGTAATATTACAACAAAAATAGGTTAAATGTACTATTCCGCAGAAATTTCGACAATGTTAAAGTTTAATAGGCGGAAAGCTGTTTAATCTATTGAGAGGACGGGTTTTCAGCACAAGAAGAAAGCTGCTGTGACAGAAAAATGTAGGATAAGCGGCTTATTAATGAAACGTAGTGCAATTCTCATATTGAGTAGAAAAGTACTATTCTGTTTATGATAACATCTGATAACAAATAATAGCCATAATCAATGCGGTGAAAACCAACTTGGGACAAGAAGTAATTAGGAATAAGTCTTTGCTAAACTCTAGTTATTTTGACTTCTGTATAAAAGAAGGTTTTTAGTATGGGAATGGCTCAGAGAGTTCAAAATAAAGAAATAATATCAAAAGAAATGGAAATGCTGTTTGAGGAGGATGTTTATGGCAAATGAGACGACGTTAGAGGATAAAAATGCATGGGAGATGTGGATAACAAATAGAGATACAGATGCGTGTAACACACTGATAAAAAAATATATGCCCCTTGTCAGCTTTCATGTGCAGCGTATTTCTGTTGGTCTTCCTAAAAGCGTTTCAAGAGAAGAACTGAACAGCTTAGGAATGATTGGCCTATATGATGCACTGGAAAGATTTGATCCTAAACGAGATCTGAAGTTTGACACATACGCGTCTTTTCGCATCAGAGGGAGTATTATTGACGGATTAAGGAAGGAAGACTGGCTGTCTAGAGGTACTCGGGAGAAGACAAAAAAAATCGAGGCTGCAATAGAAAAGCTGGAGCAGAAAATGATGCGAAACGTGTCCGTGCAGGAAATAGCTGATGAGCTCGATTTGTCGACAGAAGAAGTATATTCGACGATGAATGAACATTTCTTTGCCAATGTCCTCTCAATTGATGAACAGCTTAATGAATCGGATGAAAAAGAAGGCCCAACATTCGCCATCAGGGACGACAAGACAGAAATACCGGAAGAAAAAGTAATGAAAGATGAATTGATTAAGGAAATGGCATCTATGATTGAGACATTAAACGACAAAGAACAGCTCGTATTGAGTTTATTTTATAAAGAAGAGCTCACTTTGACAGAAATCGGTCAGGTTATGAATTTATCTACTTCCCGTATTTCACAAATCCACTCGAAAGCGATCTTTAAATTAAGACACTCTTTAGAGAAGGTCATTTAGTGGGAGTGGGAAAATGAGCTTAAAGGCAATTGAAATGCAGGTGGCCTTGCCACGCACATACGATGCTGGGAAAATCCAAGACCAGCAAGACCAAAGAGGGCAATTGATGAATAATCATGCCCTGCAAGCAACCTTGCAAGAAGAGTTAAAAAAAAGAACAAGTGTTATTAAAGGAGAAGGAAAAGGCAACGTTTCCAGTAACCGAGAAAAAGACACGGAAAGCGCAAGTTTGTCGCAGGGTCAGAAAAAACTCACCCAAGACGAAGAGCTGGCGCTTCCTGATCACCCGTATAAGGGAAGTATGATTGACTATAGTGGATAGATAGAGGGAATATAATGGTTAATTTTCTGCTTGTTTTTAGTATAGCGTTAAATATACTAGCGCTGCTATGCATTGCACTCCTGTTCATTAGACAAAACAGGCTGGCTGCATTTGAAAGTCGTCAAGAAAAAGCTTTGGAAGAAATGGAAGAAATCATCTCAACATTCATTTCGGAAATTAAAGAAGAGAATGAACTTTTTCTCCAAAGAATCCACCAGCTTGATGAAGAAACGGAAAAGAACAGCCGTGATGTTGAAGATAGAGACAATAAAGACAGTATGCCTATAACAGTGGCAGTGCCAAAGGCAAATCCGTATAAAGCTGCAGTTAAATCCTATCAAACCTATAAAAGTGACATAAAGACTGATGATATGGAAGAACTGCTTGATCTTATTCTGCCGCAACAAAGTGACGTCCCTTCTGAAAAAGAAGGAACCGAAACAGCTGTGGACGAAAAAAAAGAAAAGACACTTCTTGATGAGGTGACAGAGCTCCATCAGCAAGGAAAAACAATTGAACAAATTGCTAAAAAATTGAATAAAGGAAAGACAGAAATAGAGCTTTTACTCAAATTTAGACAAAATAATCAGGAATAGCTTGATTGTCTATCATACATATGCTATATTAAAAAACGGTGTTAATACACACGCTTTTGGATTTAATCATTGGTGCTGTATCTACTACAGTTATGATTGGAAATGATAAAAGCGGAGGAAAACAAAACCATTAGGAGGAACAAACATGTCAGTAATCTCAATGAAGCAATTGCTTGAAGCTGGTGTACACTTCGGTCACCAGACTCGCCGTTGGAACCCAAAAATGAAAAAATATATTTTCACGGAGCGTAACGGCATCTACATCATCGACCTTCAAAAGACAGTTAGAAAGGTTGAAGAAGCATACAACTATGTGAAAGAACTTGCTGGTAACGGCGGAACTGTTCTTTTCGTAGGAACTAAAAAACAAGCTCAAGATTCAGTTAAAGAAGAAGCTATCCGCTCTGGTCAATACTATGTAAACCAACGCTGGTTAGGTGGAACTCTAACTAACTTTGAAACAATCCAAAAACGTATTGCTCGTTTGAAAGAAATCGAAAGAATGTCAGAAGACGGTACTTTCGAAGTACTTCCTAAAAAAGAAGTAGTTCAATTAAACAAAGAGCTTGAGCGCTTGGAAAAATTCTTGGGCGGAATCAAAGAAATGAAAAAAATGCCAGACGCATTGTTCATTGTTGATCCACGCAAAGAGCGCATTGCAGTTGCAGAAGCGCATAAATTGAATATTCCAATCGTTGGAATTGTTGATACAAACTGTGATCCAGACGAAATTGATGTTGTTATCCCAGCGAACGACGACGCAATCCGTGCTGTGAAACTATTAACTGCAAAAATGGCAGATGCTATTCTTGAAGCTAAACAAGGCGAAGAAGTAACAACTGCTTAAGTCAAATAACTGTGTCTGCTTAAAAAACGAACAGAGCATAGAGATCACAACGTGGTTTTTATCAACCTAGTAGTCTTTTGCTAGACACACTAGTTTAGGGACTTGTGAAAAAGGTGATAAAGAGCAGCCCTCTTATCACCTTTTTTTAAAGAGGATTGCTTAAGAGCAATAATAAATGGAAACTAATGAATATACGTACATACGGAAAATACAAGGAGGCAATTAACATGGCTGTAACAGCTCAAATGGTTAAAGAACTACGTGAAAAAACAGGTGCTGGCATGATGGACTGCAAAAAAGCACTAACAGAAACTAACGGCGACATCGAAAAAGCAATTGATTTCCTACGCGAAAAAGGTATCGCTAGCGCTGCTAAAAAAGCAGACCGCATCGCTGCTGAAGGAACTACTTACATCGCAGTAGAAGGTAACGAAGCAGTTATTCTTGAAGTAAACTCAGAAACTGACTTTGTTGCTAAAAACGAAGGTTTCCAAGTGCTTGTTAAAGAACTTGCAGCACATATTCTAAGCAGCAAGCCTGCAACTGTAGAAGAAGCTAACGCTCAAAACATTACTGAAGGAACAACTGTTGAGTCACACATCAATGCTGCTATGGCTAAAATCGGCGAAAAGCTTTCATTGCGTCGTTTTGAAATCAAATCAAAAACTGACAGCGATGCTTTTGGTGCTTACCTTCACATGGGCGGACGCATCGGTGTTCTAACTGTTTTGGAAGGCTCTACTGATGAGTCTGCAGCTAAAGACATCGCTATGCACATCGCTGCATTAAACCCTAAATACGTTTCTCGTGACCAAGTTTCTCAAGAAGAAGTGGAACACGAAAGAGAAGTATTGACACAACAAGCACTTAACGAAGGCAAACCAGAAAACATCGTTGCGAAAATGGTAGAAGGCCGCCTTGGCAAATACTTCGAAGATGTTTGTGTTCTTGACCAATCTTTCGTTAAAAATCCAGATCAAAAGGTTCGCCAATTTGTTGAGTCTAAAGGTGCAACTTTGCGTGAATTCGTTCGCTACGAAGTAGGAGAAGGAATCGAAAAACGTGAAGATAACTTTGCTGAAGAAGTAATGAACCAAGTTAACAAAAAATAATATTTGTCGAATTCGATATAGGAACACACCTGTGTTCCTTATATTGTGTATCATTCATGTAATGGTTAGTTGATTGGATGCGTTCTTCTTCCAAAACTACTGCTCTTTCCACCTTGGAGGCAAAGCAGCAAGGAATGGTTTGAGAATTGTGCTATCGACAAGTTTAAAGAGGGGAGCACATTGTGTTCCCTATTTTTAAAGACATTTAATACATACGGAGGTTTCCATGAGTAATCCAAAATATAAACGTGTTGTTCTAAAATTAAGTGGGGAAGCTTTAGCTGGCGAAGCTGGTTTTGGCATTAATCCTGCTGTCATCAAAAATGTAGCGGAGCAAGTGAAGGAAGTTGCTGAACTAGGTGTAGAAGCTGCCGTTGTTGTCGGCGGCGGGAATATTTGGAGAGGCAAAATTGGTGAGGAAATGGGCATGGACAGAGCAAATGCCGATTATATGGGAATGCTTGCCACCGTCATGAACTCTTTAGCCTTGCAGGACAGTTTAGAACAGTTGGGTATTGAAACACGTGTGCAAACATCAATTGATATGAGACAAATAGCTGAACCTTACATCAGAAGACGTGCGATTCGCCACCTTGAGAAAAAACGTGTCGTAATTTTTGCTGCAGGGACTGGGAATCCGTACTTCTCCACAGATACGACTGCCGCATTAAGAGCTGCAGAAATTGAAGCAGAAGTTATCTTAATGGCAAAAAACAATGTGGATGGAGTTTACTCTGCAGACCCGAGAGTAGATAAAAACGCAACTAAGTATGATCAGCTGACCTATTTTGATGTAATTAAAGATGGACTTGCTGTCATGGATTCAACCGCATCATCCCTATGTATGGATAACGACATTCCGCTGATTGTATTCTCTATTATGGAAGAAGGCAATATTAAAAGAGCAGTTATGGGTGAAACTATCGGAACTTTAGTAAGGGGGAAAAAATAATGCCAAAACAAGTCATTTCAAATACAAAGGAAAGAATGGATAAAGCAATCCAAAGCTATTCACGTGAACTTGCGAGCATCCGTGCGGGAAGAGCTAATGCTGCTCTTCTAGATCGTATCTCTGTGGATTATTACGGAGCTCCAACCCCGGTGAACCAATTAGCTGGTATCAGCGTGCCGGAAGCAAGACTGCTTGTCATTCAACCTTATGATAAAACTATTCTAGGTGAAATTGAAAAAGCAATTTTGAAGTCAGATATTGGGTTAAATCCAACGAATGACGGCAATATCATTCGCTTAACTATTCCAATGCTTACAGAAGAGCGCCGTAAGGAATTGGTTAAAAATGTTAAGAAAGAATCTGAAGAAGCTAAAATCGCTGTTCGTAACATCCGCAGAGATGGAAATGACGATTTGAAAAAGCTTGAAAAGAACGGTGAAATTACGGAAGATGCATTGCGCGGTTACAGTGACGATATTCAAAAGCTTACAGATGAATATATCTCAAAAGTTGATGCACTTACAAAAGAGAAAGAAAAAGAAATTCTAGAGGTATAATTGAAGATACCGGTACGAGACTAGTTTAATTAAAAAACTGTCTTTTGCTCTTTCCAAATGCTTAACAAGAGATATATGTAAACATTTAATGTTGCATGTTAAAAGATAAGTTTTGAAACCTGAACTTTCTATAATTAGAATGTTTTGGCTTGCCCTTAATCTTGTTATCGGTGCTTTTTAAACCATTAAAATAGGATGCAATATTTTCAAGAATGCGGCAATTAAAGCTCTTTGCAAAAGAAACTGCACATAGACGCATTTATATGCCTGGTATGATTGAAATAGGGCTTTGTCTACAACTAAGAACCCTCTATTATTAGGGGGTTTTTCGCTTTATTAAAACCTATTTGTATTTTTGGTTGCTTATGGAGTCTAGTTTCCTATAAGATATAAAGGGAACATTGTAAGCCTACCCTCACTGTTGTGCGCATACAAGGAATATAGATGTTTTTTACTTATAAAAAGAAAAAGAAAAAGCTAAGGATAAATGATGTGAGAGGATCTACTTTGGAGGAACAATAGTATGTTTAACAAATTAAGGTTATGGAAGACGGGGACCACTACTAATACTCTCCAAGACCAGATAAGCAAAATAGAGCAGCAGAAAATCCCGGAACATATTGCTATCATTATGGACGGTAATGGCAGATGGGCTAAAAAAAGAAAGCTGCCAAGGATAGCTGGCCATCATGAAGGAATGAAGTGTGTAAAACGCATAACGAAGATGGCTGATGAGTTGGGGGTAAAAGTTTTGACCCTATATGCCTTTTCAACGGAAAATTGGAAACGGCCGAAAACGGAAGTTGATTATATTATGTCTCTGCCAGAACAGTTTCTAGGAACTTTTTTGCCAGAACTAATGGAGAAGAATGTTCGTGTTACGGCGATTGGATATAAAGAAAAGCTTCCGGAACATACCTTAAAAGCATTGGATAATGCAGTAGAAAAAACAAAGAATAATACTGGCTTGAACTTGAATTTCGCCTTAAACTATGGCAGCAGATCAGAAATTCTTCAAGCGGTGGGCAACATCGTAAAAGATTGCCAAGACGGAAAGATCGACGCAGCTGGTATAACAGAAGAAGTGTTTTCTTCTTATTTGATGACAGGTGGATTAAATGATCCAGACTTGCTGATTCGCACAAGCGGCGAAATCCGTATAAGCAACTTTATGCTATGGCAGCTTGCCTATACAGAGCTTTGGTTTACAGATGTTCTTTGGCCGGATTTCAAAGAGGAACATTTAATTGAAGCAATTGAAGTATTCCAAAGCCGTCAGCGGCGTTTTGGAGGAGTCTAATAAGGGTTGTGAATGTATGAAACAGAGAACTATTACAGGAGTGATTGCGGCAGCTGTATTTATCCTGTTTATTTTGCTTGGTAACATGCCATTGGTGCTGTTCACGTTTTTGATTGCCGCCATTGGCTTATACGAACTGCTAAAGATGAGGAAGCTTTCGCTTTGGTCTTTTAGCGGTATTCTTTCCTTGCTTGTGACATGGATATTTATTTTGCCAGATCAGTACAGCGGTTTTCTAGCCGATTGGAACTTGTCAAAAACAGCAATTGGATTGCTTGCCATCTTGCTATATTTAAGTTATATGGTTGCATCTAAAAACAAGTTCACATTTGACGATGTCGGCTTTTCCGTCCTTTCTGTCCTTTATATGGGTGTCGGCTTTCATTTTTTTGTGCAAATTTCAAATAATGATCTGACTATCCTCGTTTACTCGTTATTTATTATTTGGGCAACAGATTCAGGTGCGTATTTTATCGGACGAGCTATCGGAAAAAGAAAGCTATGGCCAGAAATTAGTCCGAACAAGACAATTGAAGGCTTTATCGGTGGTATTGTTTGTGCAGTTGTCGTTTCTGTTCTATTTTATGTGTTTGGCTACATAGAATGGTCTATAATACCGTTAATTACAATCGTCTTGTCTATTTTTGGACAAATTGGTGATTTGGCCGAATCTGCGCTAAAACGCCATTACGGTGTTAAAGATTCTGGAAAGATTCTTCCGGGGCATGGCGGTATCCTGGATCGTTTTGACAGTTTATTGTTTGTTTGGCCACTGCTTTATTTCATTCTAGATATATTAAACAAGATATAATCGGGAATTAAGTGTGTCCCACAAAAAAACACGAATAAGTTAGCTTAGTCAGTAAGAAATATATAATGCAAGATCGTCTGGGAGTGAGACAGTGAAACATATAAGTTTATTGGGTGCAACTGGTTCTGTAGGAACACAAACACTTGATGTAATAAGAGAACATCCCGAAAGCTTTAAGCTCGTCGCCTTCTCATCAGGTAGAAACTTGGAGCTTACAAGAAAGATAATTACAGAATTTCAGCCTGCTTTAGTATCGGTCGCAAAAAAGGAAGATTGTGACACTTTAAGGCAGGAGTTTGCCAATACTGCAATTACGTTCGGACAGGAAGGTTTGGTCGAGGTTGCTATTTTTGACAAGGCGGACGTACTGGTGAATGCTGTACTCGGGAGTGTCGGTTTATACCCTACTTTACAGGCAATTGAAGCAGGTAAGACAATTGCAATTGCTAATAAAGAAACATTGGTGACAGCTGGTCACTTAGTAATGGAAGCAGCGAAGAAGTACAATGTTCCCATTCTGCCGGTTGACAGTGAACATTCTGCTATTTACCAATGCTTACAAGGTGAAAAAGAAAAAAATATAGAACGTTTAATAATTACGGCATCAGGCGGCAGCTTCCGAGATTTATCAAGAGCAGAATTACAGCAAGTGACCGTAGAAGATGCATTAAAGCATCCGAACTGGTCGATGGGAGCAAAAATCACCATTGATTCAGCTACTATGATGAATAAAGGTTTAGAAGTTATCGAAGCATATTGGCTGTTTGCATTGGCTTATGATAAAATCGATGTTTTATTACATAAGGAAAGCATCATTCACTCTATGGTTGAATTCCATGACAGCAGTGTCATTGCTCAGCTGGGTACACCCGACATGAAAGTGCCTATTCAATATGCACTGACATATCCGGATCGCCTTCCGCTTCGATCGGCAGAACGTCTTGATCTGGCGAAAATCGGAAAGCTGCATTTTCAGGAGATGGATCTTGAGCGGTTCCGGTGCCTGCATTTTGCAATAGAAGCTGGCAAAGCCGGCGGTACTCTGCCAACAGTATTAAATGCTGCCAATGAAGTGGCCGTTTCCAGGTTCTTGAAAGGGGAAATCAGCTTCCTGCAAATTGAGGAGCTGATTGAAAGAGCGTTGAACAATCATCGTCTTATAGTCAATCCAAGCCTTGCCATTATCCAAGAGGTTGATCAAGAAACGAGAAAAATTGCAAGCACACTTCTATAAAAAGGTGGTTATATATTGTATACAGTAGTTGCTTTTATTATCATTTTCGGTGCGTTAGTGTTTTTTCATGAACTCGGACATTTCGTATTTGCAAAAAGGGCAGGAATTCTTTGCCGTGAATTTGCAATAGGATTCGGTCCTAAAGTCTTTTCTCAAAAGAGGGGAGAAACCACTTATACGATTCGTCTTCTTCCATTAGGCGGATTTGTCCGCATGGCAGGAGAAGACGCTGAAATGATTGAAGTTAAAGCAGGACATCGAATTGGGCTGCTTTTTGGCAAAGACGGAACGGTTGAGAAAATCATCCTTAACAATAAAGAAAAGTATCCAGCTGCCAGAATAATTAATGTCGAAGCAGCGGATTTGGACCATAAACTAACTATAAAAGGATATGCAGAAGACGATATCAATGAAGAGCTGCAAGTGTTTAAAATCCACAGAGAAGCGGTTATCATTGAAAATGGTATGGAAACACAAATTGCTCCATATGATCGTCAATTCAACAGCAAAACACTATGGCAGCGTACATTGGCTATTTTTGCAGGACCTATGATGAACTTTGTCCTTGCCTTCGTCGTGTTTGTTATTATTGCTTTAACACAAGGTATGCCTTCCAACGAACCAAAGCTTGGCAAATTGACGGAGGATGGTGTGGCAATCAGTGCAGGTTTAAAAGAAGGCGATACTGTATTAAGTATTGACGGACAATCTGTATCTTCTTGGCAGGATGTTGTTTCTATTATTCAAAAAAGCCCTGGTGAAGAGCTGGAATTCCTGCTTGTCCGAAACGGACAGGAGATGACTGTTGATGTTACACCTAAAGAAACGGAAGTGGAAGACGGTGAAAAGATCGGACTAGTCGGTGTATACAGTCCGATGGAGAAATCACCGTTAAAAGCATTCCAATATGGAGTAACAGAAACATATACATGGACAAAGACTATCATCGGAGCAGTCGGTAAATTGGTGACAGGCCAATTCTCCATCGATGCATTAAGCGGACCTGTTGGGATCTATAAATCAACTGACACAGTCGCTCAATCAGGCATATACTCACTGATGAGGTGGGCTGCTATTCTTAGCATTAACTTAGGAATTATGAACTTGCTGCCGCTGCCGGCTCTTGACGGCGGAAGACTAATTTTCTTTGCTATCGAGGCGATTAGAGGCAAGCCGATTGACAGACATAAAGAAGGAATTGTCCACTTTGTTGGCTTTGCATTGCTGATGCTGCTGATGATTGTGGTAACGTGGAATGATATTCAGCGTTTCTTTCTTAAATAATCAGTAGTTTAAATCTGGTGAATGGGTGAGGAGAAAGCGGACCTCACCTTCATTCTGATTTTGTTTGAAAATAAAAATAGAGGTGCTAAATAATGAAGCAAAGTAAAATGTTAATCCCTACTTTAAGGGAAGTGCCAGCAGACGCAGAAATAAAAAGCCATCAGCTGCTTTTGCGCGCAGGCTATATCAGGCAGAATGCGAGCGGAATATACTCTTATTTGCCATTGGCAAATAAAGTGCTGAAAAAGATTGAACAAATTATTCGTGAAGAAATGGATAATTCAGGATCAGTCGAGCTGCTTATGCCTGCATTGCAGCAAGCGGAACTATGGCAAGAGTCAGGAAGATGGTATTCTTACGGGCCAGAATTAATGCGTCTCAATGATCGTCACGATCGAGAATTCGCCCTTGGTGCAACACATGAGGAAGTAATTACAAGTTTAATCAGAGATGAAATAAAGTCTTATAAGCGCTTGCCTTTATCTCTTTACCAAATTCAAACGAAATTCAGAGATGAAAAAAGACCTAGATTCGGTATTTTACGCGGCCGTGAGTTTATCATGAAGGATGCATATTCATTCCATAGTTCACAAGAAAGTCTTGGGGAAATGTATGATGCAATCTTCCAGGCTTATTGCAATATTTTTGAAAGATGCGGCTTGAACTACCGTGCAGTTATAGCTGACAGCGGTGCAATGGGCGGAAAAGATACGCATGAATTCATGGCACTTTCCGATGTCGGAGAGGATACAATCGCCTATTCAACAGAATCAAATTATGCTGCCAATATTGAAATGGCACCAGTGGTTACTGCATATAAAAAAGAGGACGAGCCTCAAGGCGAACTTGTAAAGGTGAAAACTGAAAATGTTAAAACAATCGAGCAAGTAGCTGCTTTCTTAAATGTCCCAGAAAATAAATGCATCAAGTCTCTTCTTTTCAAAGTTGACGAAAAGCATGTGTTTGTATTAGTTCGCGGAGATCATGAAGTGAACGATATCAAACTGAAAAACCTGCTTGAAGCAACAACTGTAGAGCTTGCCGATGCGGCTGAAACGAAGACCATCCTGGGATGTGGTGTCGGTTCATTAGGACCAATCGGCATAAAGGATGTTGAAGTTATTGCTGATAATGCTGTTCAATATGTTGTAAACGGTGTTTGCGGAGCAAATGAAGAAGACTACCATTATACTAACGTAAACCCAGACAGAGACTTTGCTGTCAGCCAATATGCTGATTTGCGCTTCATTCAAGAAGGTGACATCTCTCCGGATGGAAAAGGCACAATCGTCTTTGCTAAAGGTATTGAAGTTGGACATGTCTTTAAACTAGGAACTCGCTACAGTGAAGCAATGGGTGCTAGCTATCTTGACGAAAATGGCCGTTCTCAGTCTATCATTATGGGCTGCTACGGAATTGGCGTATCTAGAACAATGGCAGCAGTGGTTGAGCAATTTAATGATGAGAAAGGTATTATTTGGCCAAAGAGCATTGCACCTTTCGATTTGCATCTAATTACAGTTAACGTGAAGGATGAGACACAAACAGAGTTGACAGACAAACTGTACAAAAGCTTAAAGCAAAACCGTTATGATGTGCTTGTTGATGATCGTGCAGAAAGAGCGGGAGTTAAGTTTGCAGATTCTGATTTGATGGGGCTACCAATTCGTATTACTGTCGGCAAAAAAGCGGCAGAAGGAATTGTGGAACTGAAAGAAAGAAGCAGCGGCGATGTACATGAGGTTCATGTAGATAACTTGCTTGAGACACTTTCTAAGTTGCTTGCGAACTAAGTTTTAAAGCTACAGCGTCAAGCTGTAGCTTTTTTAATTGAGGGATAATGTCTACATTTTGTTCGCCAAATTGCCAACATTTAAGCAGTCTTTAATCCTAAAAGAAAAAATAGATTATGTTATAATGTAGCTTGGTAATGCACCAAGCTAGAATATAGAAAAGTTAGGGGAGAACAAATGGCAGGAATAGAAGGGAAATTGGAACGATTTCAATTGCTATTGCAGCAGCTTCAATTAACAGATGACACAATTGTTTCCCATTTTCAGAATGCTAAAATAGATAAAATAGTAATTGAAAGAAAATCGAAGAAATGGCATTTTCATTTTTTGTTTGAAAACATTATTCCCTATAACATATATCAAGTGTTTACAAGCAGGCTGATCAGCAATTTTGCGCATATTGCAACAGTGACGTTCAATATAAATGTCCAGCAAAGTCTTGCGGATGAAGCGCTTATAAAAGATTACTGGTCTGCATGTATAGAACAGATGCAAGGAATCGCACCGCCGCTCATTAAGCTTCTGAATGAGCAGGTACCGAGAGTTCAAGGGAATAAATTAACAATCTTTGTCAACAACGAAATGGAAGGGCTGGCTATTAAGCGAAAATATGCTGATTTGATAACAAATGCTTACCAGTACTTTGGCTTCCCAACTCTTACAATTGATACAGAAGTGACAGAACAGGAAGCAAATGACGCATATGCCCAGTTCCTTGAAGCGAAGAAGCTCGAGGACCAAGAAAGAGGCAAGCAAGCCATGCTTGATATTCAGAAGATGGAAGCTGACAAAGAAGCTGGAGATGCACATATACCATCAGGGCCGCTGACAATCGGACTGACGATCAAGGATGATAGTGACTTCCGTCAACTCGAGGATATCATCGATGAGGAAAGGCGAGTAACGATTGAAGGGTATGTATTCTCCGCAGAGACGAAGGAGCTTCGCAGCGGAAGAACGTTGCTGACATTTAAAATTACCGACTACACTAGCTCCATTATGGTGAAGATGTTCTCAAGAGACAAGGAGGATGCAGCATTATTCCAGCTTGTCAAAAAGGGAATGTGGCTAAGGGCGCGAGGCAGCATCCAAAATGACACCTTTGTCAGAGATTTAGTAATGATTGGAAATGACCTGAATGAAATAAAGCCTGTCGAAAGACAAGACACAGCTAAAGAAGGCGAAAAAAGAGTCGAGCTTCATCTCCATACACCTATGAGCCAGATGGACGCAGTTTCGTCTGTAGGCGCTCTTGTCGGTCAGGCGAAAAAATGGGGTCATAAAGCGATTGCTATAACAGATCATGCAGTTGCACAGTCATTCCCTGAAGCCTTTGGTGCGGGGAAGAAAAACGGCGTAAAGATTCTGTACGGTGTGGAAGTGAACCTAGTAGATGACGGTGTGCCGATCGCATATAATGAAAAAGATATTCTCTTGGAGGATGCAACATATGTAGTATTTGACGTTGAGACGACCGGTTTATCTGCCGTCTACAATACAATTATTGAATTGGCGGCAGTAAAAATTCATAATGGAGAAATTATTGACCGCTTTGAATCATTTGCAAATCCTCACCATAGACTGTCAGCAACGACAATCAATTTGACTGGAATAACAGATGATTTGGTCCAAGATGCTCCTGAAATTGATATCGTCTTGCGCAAGTTTAGAGAGTGGGCCGGTGATGATATACTTGTTGCCCATAACGCCTCCTTTGACGTTGGTTTTATCAATGTAGGCTACCAGAAAGCAGGGATGCCAAAGTCAGATAATCCGGTTATCGATACTTTGGAACTAGGTAGATTCTTGTATCCAGAGATGAAAAATCATCGTTTGAATACACTGGCAAAAAAATTCGATATTGAGCTAACACAGCATCACCGAGCTATTTATGATGCAGAAGCAACAGGTTATTTAGCATTAAAGATGCTGAAGGATGCACAGGAAAAGGGTATCGTTAACCATAATCAACTAAATGAAAATATGGGACAAGGCAATGCCTATCAAAGGGCCCGTCCATATCATTGCACGCTTCTTGCCCAAAATGATGTCGGTTTGAAAAACTTGTTTAAGCTCGTTTCGATATCCCATTTAAACTACTTTTACCGTGTACCGCGCTTACCTCGGTCTGTCTTGCAAAAGCATCGAGAAGGACTGCTTGTCGGTTCTGGGTGTGATAAAGGGGAAGTATTTGAGTCAATGATGCAAAAAGCACCGGAAGAAGTAGAAGGTGTAGCACCATTTTATGATTACCTAGAGGTTATGCCGAAAGAAGTGTATGCTCATTTAATTGAAATGGAGCTTGTCCAGAATGAAAAGGCATTGGAAGAGATCATTGGCAATATCGTCAAGCTAGGCGAAAAGCTGGATATACCGGTTGTCGCAACAGGTAATGTGCATTACCACAATCCGAATGATAAAATTTACAGACAG
>JAPSHL010000174.1 GCA_031179905.1 Bacillus sp. (in: firmicutes)
TTTCGATCGTTTTCAATAATTCCTGCAACTACATTAACTATTCTTTTCAATGGAATGTCCTCCTGTAAAACTAATGGTTCCATAATAGCATTTTTATCAACTCCAGCATACTTTTCCTGTTTCGCAGATAAGACATAAGAAATGTTGCCTAAGCTGTCTTTTATTAAAAGGGTATTATAAATGCTGGTCCAATATTTGGAGGACAGCATACCTTGATGAAGAGGGAATTGGACAAAGCATCACTAATCGATTGATTCTTCCGTTCATTTATACTGTTTTTCCGCAATAGAAATCCGTTTGAAAGATAAAGCAGACAATTTAGCATAAGAAAATAACATAACCCTTCCGGTAATGTATACGCGGGGACTTATATATAGGGAAATATCTGTCAATAAGATTATTTCATGACTCGGAATCAAGAACTAAAATACTATTGTAATAGAATTGCCTGGGAATATGGAAAATAATTAACTTGGCGAATTTTGAAATAATGATTGAATCTTATTGGAGAATTTGTTAAATTAGAAGAAATCAAAAGGCTGTGTGTGACTGGCGAAACGCGGGATTAACCGTAGGGGAGCACATAGTGTCGATGCCGTTCGCCTGGGCAGAGGTAAGGGAATAAAGCTTTCTCTTTTTCCTTTGCCTCTTTCTCTTTATTGAAGAGATTTTGGGCTGTTTTTGGTCAAATAGCAAAAAAATTGTAAACTATAATATATGGGAAGAGGAGCAACTTACATGAGCACAACGCTTTTAGACAAAGTGAAAACAATCAAAACCTTGAATAATATCGCAGGCAGCGGGTTGAATGTGTTTAAGAAAGAGAATTTTATCATTGATAATGAAAGTGAAAATCCCGACGCAATAGTAGTTCGCAGTTATAATATGCACTCTTTGGAATTTGGGAACAAGTTAAAGGCGATTGCCCGTGCAGGCGCAGGTGTCAACAATATCCCTGTTGAAAAATGTACTGAAAAAGGGATTGTCGTTTTCAATACACCAGGAGCTAATGCAAATGCAGTTAAGGAAATGGTGCTGACTTCCTTAATGGCTTCTTCTCGTAATCTGTTTGATGGGGTTGCTTGGGCAAAAAACCTTAAAGACGAAGGCGATCAAATTCCAAAGCTTGTTGAAGCAGGAAAAAAACAATTTGTCGGTAAAGAAATCAAAGGGAAAACACTGGGTGTTATCGGATTAGGTGCGATTGGAGCACTTGTTGCAAACGATGCTCTCGATTTAGATATGGATGTAATTGGCTTTGACCCATTTATCTCTGTTGATACAGCATGGAATCTTTCTAGAAATGTACAGCGTGCTATGACAATTGAACAGTTGTTTGCAGAAAGCGATTATATCACTGTCCATGTACCATTAACAAATGATACAAAAGGCATGTTTAATAAAGAAGCATTCAGCATCATGAAGGAAGGCGTTCAAATTTTGAACTTCTCCCGCGGTGAGCTGGTTAACGAAATCGATATGGCGGTTGCTCTTGAAAATGGTGAAGTCGGCAGATATATCACAGATTTTCCAAACGAAAATGTACTAAAAATGAAAAACACAATTCCAGTGCCTCATCTAGGTGCTTCAACACAGGAATCTGAAGAAAACTGTGCCATCATGGCTGCGCGACAAGTGAAGGACCACTTGGAAACAGGGAATATTAAGAACTCAGTTAACTTCCCAAATGTTTATCTTCCATACACAGGCAAGCAGAGGGTCGCAGCCTTTCATAAAAACGTGCCAAATATGGTCGGACAAATTACGATGGCAATCTCTGACTACAGCTTGAATATTGCAGACATGGTAAACAGAAGCCGCGGTGAATATGCATACACAATGATTGACATTGACAATGAAGTGGCTGGAGATATCATCCCTTCATTAGAAGCGAAGATTCGAGAAATTGAAGGAATTGTAACAACTCGCATAATCTAATATAAAAGCTCTCACTTTGGAGTGAGGGCTTTTATATTTGTAAACAAATAACTAATGATTAAAAAGATTAATAGTTTAAATAGTCTTAATTTTCTTTTAATTAGTTGACCAGAATAGTCCCAAAAAGTATAATGAACCTCATCCTGCAAAACAATACGGTTTTGGAAGAAGAAGGCCTTCTACATAAAATAGCAGGAAACGCCCACCCTAAAAAGGATGGGAGGTGGAATAATGGAAAACGGTAAAGGTTCAAATATGCCTGATTTTAACAGCCTAGATGATCGACTTATTGGTGATGGTTTAAACCAAGCTGCTTTTTCGATGAAAACCAACTTAGATCCAAAGGATCCTTTAGAAAACAATCCGTATTTCGATAAAACAAAGGAGTACAGTAAAGAAGAGTTGGATAAATTTAAAAAGTTCTTTGGCGGCAGATAAATAGCTTCTCCAATGCCAAGGCATGCAACTGATGCAGCCTTGGTATTTTAGGGAAATTACCTGCGTGTGAAAATTCAGAATTTACTGAATTGTGAGGGGGAGGAATAGAATGCTGGAAAGCTGGAATGAACAATTGGAGGAAATGTATAACCAAATGGTGGAATGGAGACGGCATTTACATCAGTATCCAGAGCTAACAAACAAGGAATACAAGACATCTAAAATGATTGCAGATATTTTGACTGATTTTGGTATCAAGATTCGGACGAATGTCGGGGGAATGGGTGTACTTGGGTATATTTATGGTGCGAAACCTGGTAAGACAATTGCTTTGCGGGCGGATTTTGATGCATTGCCGATACAGGATGAAAAGGACGTTCCATATAAATCAAAGGTTGATGGTGTAATGCATGCATGTGGACATGACGGTCACACCGCTACCTTGCTGGCAGTAGGCAAGGTTCTCCATGATAATCGGGAATATCTTGCAGGCAATGTCGTTCTTCTTTTTCAACATGCGGAAGAGGGCGGAGGCGGTGCCGAAAAGATGATGGCAGATTATTGTCTTGATGGAGTTGATGCAGTGTTTGGAAATCATTTATGGAGTTTATATCCAACAGGAGAAATAGCATATACGAAAGGTTATACTACAGCAGCTGGAGACGGATTTTCTATCAAGATTAAAGGAAAAGGCGGACATGGATCATCTCCCCATGATACAGTTGATTCTATTGCAGTAGCTGGACAGCTTATTAATCAGCTTCAATATATTATTAGTCGAAAGGTTCATCCGCAAAAGACAGCTGTCTTGACGATTGGTTCCATCCATGCAGGCAATGCAGCCAATGTTATAGCAGATTCTGCTTTTATGAAAGGGACGGTAAGAACATATGAAAAAGAAGTTCAACAGCTTGTAAAAGAAGCAATGGAAGACGCGGTAAAAGGGATTTGCATGAGTTCAAAGGCAGACTATGAATTTAACTATAAATACGGAATGCCAAGTGTTTATAATCATCCTGCCGAAACAGATATTTTTGCAAATGCTATTAAAACATCTCTTCCAGAGCTCATATTAAAAGATGTTCCTGCATTGCTTGTAAGTGAAGATTTCGCTTTATATTTAGAGGAGAAGCCGGGTATGCTCTTTTTTACAGGAGCAGGAAATGAGCAGCTTCAAGCTGTATATCCACATCATCACCCGAAATTTGATTTTGATGAAAAAGCCATGCTCCATGCGGGAAAAGCCATGCTTGCTATCATTAATTATTATTTAGCAGAGATACCGTCAGAGGAAGCGGCTGTCACAATAAAGTAAAGTTAAGCATGCCTTAAATCCAGTTGGAGGAGAGGCTTTTGTTTTTCTTCAAGCTTTATTGCAGACATACATATACGATAAAGTATATGATTATTCTTGATTAATCAGCTTTTTTTAGGGAAAAATAAAAAAAACTACTTGAGGAGATGGGATAAAATATGCACATACCTATAGGTGTTTCCAATAGACATATCCATTTAACAAAGGAAGATGTGGAAAAGCTGTTTGGTGACAATTATGAGCTGACAAGTAAAAAGGAATTGTCGCAGCCTGGAGAGTTTGCTGCAGAAGAAACAGTGACAATCAAGACTGATAAATCTGAAATTAGCAGAGTTCGAATCCTAGGCCCAGTCCGTACGTTGACACAGGTGGAAATCTCTAAAACCGATGCACGCCAGCTTGGAATAAATCCACCTATTCGTCCGTCCGGCAAAATTGAAGGAACACCTGGCATTACGTTAATTGGCCCTCACGGAGAAATTACTATTGATAAAGGTGTTATTATTGCAGAGCGGCATATTCATATGACCAATGAGGATGCAGACCGCTTTGGTGTTAGTGATGGGCAGTATGTTAGTGTAAAAACAGAAGGTGAAAGAGAGATTCTGTTCCATAAGGTGTTAATCAGAGTTAAGGATACTTATGCTTTGGACATGCATATAGATACAGATGAAGCCAATGCAGCAGGGATTCAGACAGGTGATAAAGGTGAATTAATAAAATAATTGGTAACACGGTTGTAATTAGCCGTGTTTTTTATATAGGAGAAGGGTTGACGAATCAATGATATCTCGTTATCATTTGTATTAATAATACGTTTTAATACGTATTTTAGTACGTAATGTTAGGAGAGATTGTAAATGTATGTGAAGGAAATCATTAACGAAATACAAACAAAAAAGGAAGAAGGAATTAAAGATATTTATTTAGTGGCATGCGGTGGATCATTAGTTGATATGTATTTATCTGAATATTTCATCAAAAGTGAAGCGAAAAAGACGAAAGTGTCACTTTACACAAGCAATGAGTTTGTCCATGCAGTGCCGAAAGCTCTTGGAACTCAGTCGCTTGTAGTCATCTGTTCACACGGCGGTAATACCAAAGAATCTGTCGAAGCAGCAAAAACGGCAAAGGAAAATGGTGCTTCAACTATTACATTGACACATAATGAAACAGGGGCATTGATTGAATACGGAGATTATAATATCCTCTACAAATGGGGAGAAGAAACGGACGTAAAGGACAATCCAATGGCAATCATTTTCTCCATTGCAGTGGAAGCATTACATAGTATAGAAGGATACCCTGCTTATGATAAGGTAATAAAAGGATTAGAGCAAATTAATACAGTTATTGCAAAGGCTCGCATACAAGTGGCGGAAAGAGCAAAGTCCTTTGCAAAAAAATATCAGCATGAAAACATGTTCTACGTATTGAGCAGTGGTGCTTCATACGGTCATGCATATGGATTCTCCATTTGCTCCTTAATGGAAATGCAGTGGATTCATGCTTCAGCTATACATAGTGGTGAGTACTTTCATGGTCCATTTGAAGTGACAGATAAAGAAACACCGTATATTTTGCTAATGAATGAAGGCAGAACGAGAACCTTAGATGAAAGGGCGCTTACCTTCTTAAAACAGTATGGTGAAAAGATAGAAGTTGTCGATTGCAAGGAATTAGGAATTAATACAATAGATGATGAGGTGGTCGAGTTTTTTAATCCGATTGTCTTTTATAGTATTTTAAGTGTTTATCGGGCAGAATTAGCAGAAATGAGACAGCATCCATTAGAAACGAGAAGATATATGGGCAAAGTTGCTTACTAAAGCTAATTTCCTTCAGTTATCTTTACAAATTTGATTAAATGATTGAGCAATATTGTATAATTGTGTGCATCATATACATGTGATTGAGGAGAGATTTGTGGTGAAGGTATTGGGGATTGGTGATAATGTTGTCGATAAATATACATATAAAAGAATTATGTATCCAGGGGGAAATGCTCTGAATTTTAGTGTTTATGCACAAATGCTGGGAGCAGATTCTGCTTATTTAGGCATATTTGCAACAGATGAAGAAGCGCAGTTTATTAAAGATGTACTGCAGAATCTCTTTATCGACACGAAGCACTGTAAAGAAGTGGAAGGGGAGAGCGGCTATGCTCTTGTTGGACTGGAAAACGGTGATCGGGTGTTTTTGGAGAGCAATGATGGAGGGATAAGGAAGTACCATAAGCTCCAATTAAATAAGGAAGATTTAAATTATATCCAATCCTTCGACTTGCTGCATTCAAGCAAATACAGCTATATAGAAGAGGAGATGCCTGCTTTAAAGGCTGCGGGTGTGCCGATTTCCTTTGATTTTTCTGATGATTTCACAGAGGACTATCTGTCTGAAATCGGTCCGTATGTTGACTACAGCTTTCTGTCATGCAGGCATTTAACAGAAGCGGAGACGAGGGAGGTCTTGAAGAAAATGGCAGCGCTCGGAAGCAGGCTTTCAGTTGCAACAATGGGTGCAGAAGGAGCGCTGCTTTATGATGGTAAAAGTTTCTACAAGCAAAAGCCAAAGCTGATTGATGCTGTTGATACATTAGGTGCTGGAGATTCCTTCCTGACAGCATTTTTGCTACATTACTTACAAAATGAACAGGATGGCTTAGAAGTCTCACTTGCAAAAGCTGCAGAATTTGCAGCATCATCTTGTCTTGTTGAAGGAGCATTTGGTCACGGCAAAGCTTATTAAGAGGAAAAGATTTATTTATCTTTAAGTCTTTGTTATTCTTGGAGTAAATGAATGGAATAGGTGATAACTAAAATGATTAAGCAAGAGAATCGCGTCCCTCTTTATATCCAGCTGAAAGAAACGTTGCGAACAGCTATCACTGCAAATCGCCTGAAAGCTGGTGACAAGATTCCGACAGAAGTAGAGCTCAGCGACAAGTATAATATCAGCAGGGTTACTGTCCGAAAAGCGATTACAGAGCTAGTGGAAGAAGGCTATCTTGTTAAAAAGCAAGGCAAAGGGACATTTGTTCAGACACAAAAGATTGAAAGAAAAATACTTCACTTAAAGAGTTTTACTGCTTCTTGTGAAGCACATGGCATGACAGTAACAAGCAAGGTCATAAAAAAGGAACTTATTAATCCAGATGAGAAAGAAAAAGAGCGGCTCATGCTTGAGGAAGATGACCAGCTCATTCATATCCAAAGGGTCAGATATGCAGACGACCAGCCGCTCATGCTTGAAAATAACTTTTATTCCTTCAAGCGATATAAATTTCTGCTTGAAGAAAATCTCGACGGTTCCCTTTATGAGCTGCTTGAAGAGAAATACGGGATCAACCTAAACAATGCAGGCGAAACTTCTTTAGAGATTGTCAGAGCCTCTGACCAAGAAGCACCTTTGCTTGATATTACCATTGGAGAACCGCTTTTCTATTTGGAGACAGTCGTTTCCGATACAGATGTCCCTGTTTATTTGGGAAGACAGTATATTGTCGGAGAACGATATAAGTTTTCATTTTAAAAGAACTGGCAACCTTCTTAGGGGAGGTTGTCTTTTTTGTTAGACACTGATAACAGGGGCCATCGGTTCGAGGTCACCTTGTCTAATGCTTGTCACCGTTAAACAGGCGCTCTCCACTTTTCGTTGTCCAGTTGCGGGCGCCATCGGTTCGAGGTCATAAGCCAAGGTGTCCAAGAAGGTGAAAGAGCGTCACCTTCTCGGTCACCTTGTTTATGCTTGTCACCGATAAACAGGCGCCCTTCACTTGTCGTTGCCCAGCTGCGGGGGACCAGCGTCTGCGAAACTTCAGTCCTTTCCCTGCGATAAGTCAACATCACCTCACTACGTTCGGTGTGTTTCCTTTATCTCAGTCGAGGCCTTCCAGTTTCTCCGCCGCTAAACGGTCACCCTTCACTT
>JAPSHL010000020.1 GCA_031179905.1 Bacillus sp. (in: firmicutes)
TCACACCTTCAAGGATGCTTCCATTTAATACTGGTGTGACAACTTCATCACCAATCTTAAAGAAAACGTTCATTGCGCCAACTTCTTCCACGTATTTCTTTTCGACACCATCAAGCCATAGAACTTGGGAGTAGCCTTTTTGCGATGCAACCTGTTGTGCTTTTAAGCTTGATGCGTAGTTACCAGCTGTTTTTGCAGAGCCAGTTCCCCCAGCAACTGCACGGACATACTCATTTTCAACAAAGATTTTGACAGGTTTAACCCCTTCTTTGTAGTAGGATCCAACAGGTGACAAGATGATCATAAATTTATAGCTGATAGAAGCAGCAACCCCTAAGAATGGTTGTGTTGAGATAACGAATGGACGGATATACAGGGAAGTTCCTTCTCCTGATGGAATCCAGTCTTTATCAATATTGATAAGTTGCTTCAAAGCATCTAGAGCGAAGTCTTCGTCAATTTCTGGAATACAAAGACGCTCATTTGATTTATTCAGACGTTCCATATTTTTTTCAGGTCTGAATAGCAAAACCTTGTCTTCTTTTGTCAAATAAGCCTTCATACCTTCAAAAACTGCTTGTCCGTAGTGGAAAATAACAGAAGCAGGATCTAACGTGATTGGCTGATATGGTAGAATTTGAGCATTATGCCAGCCATCTTCTACTGTATAATCCATCATGAACATATGATCCGTAAATACTTTACCGAATTCCAATTTAGATGGATCTGGCTTCGGTTTCTTTTCTGCAGCTAATGTTACTGTGATTGCTTGTTCACTCACGTTTTAAAAACTCCTTCATATGTAAATTATTATTTCTATCTATTATAACGTAACTTTTCTGGAGGAAAAGAGGAATATACAATATTTTTAAAAACTTTTTCTGCTTGTAAGTATTGGCTTTATGTGTACATCCAAAAAGAAATACGCGCCGCTCTACCAAGAGGGCGCTGTATTTCTTTTTGGAAACTCTCCTTTACAGTTCTAATTTATCCGCTTTTAATGCGGCAGGAAAACCTTTTAGCATATGGGCCATATAAACAATTCCTTGTTCGTAGTCTGTTGTGCGGATGCTCTCATTCGGTGCGTGAGCTTTACTGCCGACCCAGCCGACTCCTGTGCTGACAATCGGCAGATTCAATATCCTTCCAAAGTCGAACATCGGACCTGTTCCTGCAGAGTTTGGTGCAAGCACTACATCACTGTTGTATACCTCTTTTGCTGATTGTTTGACATGGTTGATAAACGGATGGCTGAAATCAGAACGGTACGCTTTTTGGCCGTTAATCAACTTTACAGTTACATCATGAAAACCGTGCTTTTTCAAATGATTCACAACACACTCATATATATGGTTTGGATCTTGACCAGGAACAAGACGGCAATCAAGCTTCATCATAGCGCTTTTTGGCAGGACTGTTTTCGCTCCTTCCCCTGTATAGCCGCTTTCCATTCCACAGATCGTCATTGTCGGTTCAAAAACCATTGCATAACGAGGGTCTTTTCCTAATGCACCTGTAATCAGCGGTCTCTTTAATCCATACAGTTCCTGGACTGCCTTTTCATTAAACGGCAATGACTTGACCACTTCCTCCTCTGCAGGGGTTGGCGGTATAATTCCGTCGTAAAACCCTTCCACAATAATTTCATTCTGCTCATTCCGCATAGAAGCTAATGCATGGACAAGTCTCCACGCTGCGTTATCGACATACGCACCAACAGAAGAGTGCATATCGATATCAGCTCCTACTGCTGTAAGCTCCATATAGGCCATACCTTTAATGCCCGCCACCATGCTGATTCGCTCTTCTTCATCCTTACCGCCGAATTCCCAAATACAGGCATCTGCTTTAAATAATTCAGCATACTTTTCTAAATATGGAGTCAAGTTAGGGCTTCCAATCTCCTCTTCCCCTTCAATAAGGAACTTCACATTACAAGGAAGCCCGCCTTCTGTTTCCTGCAGCACCTTAACAGCAGTTAGTCTTGCGATTGTATCCCCCTTATTGTCGGATACTCCCCTTGCAAACAGCTTCCCGTCACGAACTGTAGGCATAAACGGCTCTGTCACCCATTCATCAAGAGGCTCTGCAGGCTGAACATCATAATGATTGTAATATAACAGCGTACTATTGGAATCTCCCTTCTCTCCTGCTGGAAAAAAACCATATACCACAGGGTTACCGCCAAGATCATCCAGCACCTTCACGTCACCGCCAAAATCTTTTATAACGGCAGAAATATATTCTACGGTTTCTGGAATAGACTTGTTTTGAGCAGACACTGTCTCTAACTGCAAATATTGTTCCAAAATAGCAAAGGATTGCTCCAAGTACTCTTTTGTTTTCATTTCAATTGCTTGTAATTTTTCCAACTTCCCAGCTCCTTTATTATCAGATATACTATTGTTTCGCCAACCGAAGAAAAAAACCTGCTATTTTTCAAAATATTTTATAAATTTAAATAATAATTATAAGTACAAAAAAATCTAAATCAGTTCGGAAAAGAAACATCGTCTTTTCAAAAGTGATTTAGACTTTATTAGTACTATTAATTCCAGTTTTTTGTATCTTCAAGGAGATCATCAATTTCAATATTTTTGATGTTCCATTCCCTGATACCGCTCGCCAAATCCAGCGTATCCTGCAGAAGCTGGTCTATATCGGCCCTAATTAATTGCATTTTGTAGCCTCCTCTAGTGCTTTTATCATACTTAATAATGCCCCCTTGAAACAATTTTTAAACAAAATATTTTCTGTCGAAACAAATTGCTGCATTACTAGTATGTAGCACTTCATAGCTTGGAAACCATATCCATGCTTTAACTGTTACTTCCTCATTATAGCATGTTTTGATCAAATAGCCCATTACGCCTAAATTACATAGATATTACAGGCTGTTACACAGTACCAAAGAAATACATAAGTAAATTTTTCCTATTGCACAAAAGATGAATCACTACTAGGAAGATGGTATACTTGAAACAATACATTCCCCTCAAACTTCAGTCTTTATACGCTAATTTAGGCAAAAATTAAAACTTTGCTTATGTTTTTTCTTGATTCAGGCAATCATGTAGATGAAATGGAGGGATTTGATTTTGAGAAGGCTTATAAAGCTGGCGTTGCTAGTTTTAATTGTATATGCCGGAGTGCAGTATTTGCAGCATAAAACAGACAAGGAAACCATACCGAATGCAATCGAGTATGTAAAAACCGAAGTGAACGAGCAGGAAGCTGCCAATTTTATCGAAAAATTGATAGAGCAAAGTAAAGATATCTTCCAAAACACACAAGATATCCTTCCAGACTGGGATACTGATGCTGATACCAAGCAAACGAAACAGGCTGAAAAGCCAGATTTAGAAACACCATCAGAACAAACCTTTTCCATTTATAATATCCAAATGGGAGATTTAAAGGAAGCTGTTGAGAAGGAATTAGGCAAACCGCAGCGTGTATCAATGAACGAGTACGGCATTTCATGGAATACGTACCACGAAAGTTATCAAAATTACGTTATGATTGGCTATGATTCAGAAAATAAAGTAGCTGCTTTGTATACAAACCAGGATTTAATTTCCTCAACGAACGGAGTGAAAAAAGGCAGCAGCAAAGACAGTGTCATGAGTAATTTAGGAGATCCCCTCGATGAGCTGACAAAAGGCTTTGTCCGCTATAAATTCCCAGAAGACAGAGATTATGAAGTATTTGAGATGGACGGCAGTTATGTCACCGTATTTTTTGATAAGCATGAAAATAACACTGTAACAGCCATGCAAATTGTCTCGTCAAAGCTAGAAGATGACAGAGCAGATTTTTATACGGACGGGAGCGCCCAACTTGAAGAAGGCTTTGAATTTCAGCTGTTTGATTTAACGAACGCCAGCAGGGTTAATAATGGCCTTGGGGTATTGTCATGGGAGGATAATGTAAAGGAAACAGCAAGGAAGCACAGCGAGGATATGGCAGAAAACAATTATTTCGACCATACAAATCTTGACGGGGAATCCCCATTTGACCGTATGCTTTCCGACGGCATTAAATATACGATGGCTGGTGAAAATCTTGCTTACGGCCAATACAGCAGCATTTTTGCACATGAAGGTCTTATGAACTCTTTAGGACATCGAGAGAACATTCTGCAAGAGGGCTTTACTTACTTAGGTGTAGGTGTTGCTTTCAACAATAAGTCACAACCATATTATACAGAAAACTTTATTACGAAATAAAACGAGGCTATCCTAATTTAAGGATAGCCTCTTGTTTTAAACAATCATATTCCCTATCACCCATAATAAGACAAAACTGATAAGGATGGACAGGTTTGCTGCTGTGCCGACAAACCTCTGGTTATATTTGAATTCCACACTGTATGGTAAAACAGATGATGCCATTGGCAGAATAAGGCCAATCAGAACTGTATAGCGGAACATGTCATCAACTGGCAGGAGAAAAAATCCTAATGTTCCAACAACCAAGCCGACGCCATAACGCAAACCCAGCACTCTTCCAATTCCTTTCCAATGGCTCTTTTCGAATGAGAAGTTTAAATAAATGCCGAGAAGCAGTAAGGAAAGGGGCATATTAGCCTGAGAAATGACAGAACTGATGTCTATTACAGCAGTCGGCAAAGGTAAGCCTGTGATATTTACGATAAAAATGATAACATATGTCATTAACGGGATGGACTTGCCCATTTTGCCGGCAACATGCCTGAAGTTCAAAACGACTCCTTCTTTCGCATAATAGCTTCCAATCAAATAACTGACACCGAACGTAATTATTGCATTGCCAATATCAAACATGCCGAAATATTTTAATCCAGCTTCTCCCCAAATACCTTGAACTAAAGGATAGGCAAACAAGCCAATATTAAACCCAGGAATCAGCATGCCAAGCATGCCTTTATTTCTTCGCTCTTCCTTTCTGAATAAAAACAAGCCTAATACAGCGACAATGATACCATAGACAAAGCCTAATACCATCAGCATTATTAGTGAGGAATCAATCGTGATGCGATGAAATGTTACGATAATTAAACTAGGTAAGGTAACATTGAATATGAGGCGTGCCATCGCTTCCCCGTCTTTTTCCTTGAGGATATGCCATTTCTTCAAACAATAGCCTAAGGCAATGATAATAAAGGAAATGACAAACTGAGAATTAAAGTTTTCCATATTGCTAATCTCCAATCATTGGAGGATAAACTCAAAAAAAGGTCAGGGGAATACCCCCAACCTATTAAATGCTGTTGCCTCCACTTATTTCTTTATTCATCAATTTTATCTTTTTAATATCCAGACGGATTAATAAAGAGATTGTCAGTGAAACGATGAACATGCAGGAAAAAACAATCAATGTCTCTTGGTAGCTTCCTGTCGTGTCTCTAATCCATGATACAAACCTAGGACCGGCAATGCCTGCGGCAGACCAAGCAGTAAGAATATAACCATGTATCGCACCAAGCTGCTTCGTTCCAAACATATCTCCAATATACGCAGGGATGGAGGCAAATCCTCCCCCATAACAAGACATAATGATGCATACTATTATAGAGAAAGTAATAGCGTCTTGTAAATGAGGCAAAACAAAAAAGGCAGCAATTTGAATCGTAAAAAACAATGTGTACACATTAGGGCGCCCAATATAATCGGACACAGAAGCCCAAGCAATTCTTCCTAATCCATTAAACACACCCATAATACCGACTAATACAGCAGCACCTGTAACAGACATCCCAGCAAGCTCTTGTCCCATAGGAGATGCAACAGCCAAAATCGCTATACCGCATGTGATATTAATGAAAAGCATCATCCATAAAGCCCAGAATCTTTTTGTCTTAATTGCTTCATTTGCATTAAGCTGGGACAAATCTGCTTTTAGGGAAGTTGTTCCTGTCTCTATGGCTTTTTTAAAGCCGGCAGGTACATATCCCTTGGGAGGCGGAGCCAAATATTGAGCTGAAGCAAGTATTATTACAAAATAGATAATTGCTAAAATATAAAATGTAGAAGGTATACCGACAGTTACAATTAACTTATTCATGATCGGGCTGCTTATCATTGATGCAAAACCGAAGCCCATTATCGCCAAACCTGTTGCCAAACCGCGTTTATCCGGGAACCATTTAACTAAGGTTGATACTGGAGTAATATAGCCTACTCCTAGTCCAATTCCTCCAAAGACGCCGTAAGTGATGTAAAGGAGTGGTAAGGATTCAATACTTGCTGCAAACCCTGATCCTGCCATTCCCAATCCAAATAGAATAGCACAAAGTGTTCCAGCAGCACGAGGACCAAATTTCTCCACAAAATGTCCTAAAAAGGCGGCGGAGAGACCTAAAAATAAAATAGCGATACTGAATGTCCAGGAAATGCTTGTTAAACTCCAATAATATGTTTCTTCCAATGGTTTTGTAAAGACACTCCACGCATACACAGATCCAATTGATAGATGAATGCCCACAGCTGAAAGGGCAATTAACCAGCGATTTTTCGTTTTCATAATAGTCTCCCTTACTTTTAGTCTAGTTTTTCATGGCTGTATAATGAAACTTATTATTCTGATTCCCCGTAAGTAATTGACAGCTTAGTATAAGCTTCCCTCGCATCTGCGAGTGCTGCTTCAGCTGTTTCTCCATTTTGCAAAAGAACAGCCATTCGCCTGCCAGGCAGTGCCTTCGGTTTCCCGAAAATCCTGATTTGGCTGCCGATAGATGCTAATGCTGCCTCAGCTCCATGTATCACATACTCAGTACTTTCTTCCAAAGCCTTTAAGGTCTTACTTGCACCAGGAGAATTCAGCCTGATTTGCGGGATAGGCAAGCCCAATATAGCTCGGACATGTAAAGCAAATTCAGATAAATCCTGAGTTGCCAATGTTACCATTCCGGTATCATGAGGCCTTGGTGACACTTCACTGAAATACACACCGTTTTCTGTTAGGAAAAGCTCTACACCAAAAAGTCCATAGCCTCCTAAAGCATCCGTTATTTGTGTAGCAATTTGCTCTGATTGTTCAAGCTGTTCAGCTGTCATCTGATGTGGCTGCCATGACTCAATATAGTCCCCATCCTTTTGGATATGGCCAATCGGCGGACAAAAGTGTGTGCCGCTGATGGAACGGACTGTAAGCAGTGTAATTTCCGAAGTAAAGGAAATAAATTCTTCAACGATAACCCGCGTTTTTTTCCCTCTTCCTCCCTCTACAGCTTCCTGCCATGATTTCCCTACGTCATCAATACTGCGGCAGACGCTTTGTCCTTTACCAGAAGAACTCATAATCGGCTTAATCACACACGGGATACCAATTTTAGTAACGGCATCCTGTAATTCTGAAAGACTATCGGCAAATTCATACTTTGCTGTTGGCAATTGCAGTGTCTCATTTGCAAGTCGTCTGATTCCTTCCCGATCCATCGTCAAATGGACAGCATTTGCAGTAGGAATGACGTTAAAGCCCTCTTCTTCCAAATCAACAAGCACTTCTGTAGCAATTGCTTCAATCTCAGGCACGATAAAATCAGGCTTTTCTCTTGTAATGATTTCCTTAAGTGCCTTGCCATCAAGCATATCTATGACATACGATTGATGTGCTACCTGCATCGCTGGTGCGTTTTCATAGCGATCGACAGCAATTGTTTTAACACCTAGTCTTTGTGCCTCTATTATTAGTTCTTTTCCTAACTCTCCTGCACCTAGAAGCATAATTTTTTTCGTTTGTTTGGAATCAGACGCTCCGAACATTCTCTCTCCCCCTTACAACATTCGTTCCTTTATTGAGCATAATAACGTATTACACCTATCAATTACAAGAGTTTTTCGTAAAAATAACGAACATTTTTTAACGCTATCGAAATATAGTTCGCCTTTTACTAAAAAGCTGCAATCAAGTATATTTATTTTGACCAAAATAAAAAGAGCGCTTTTTGCACTCTTTCGTGATATCCAAATTATTTATATTAGGATTTTCAAGTAGATAAAGCGGTTTGAATATGCTTGCCAGGCGCCCTAAATATCTAGCAGTAGACGTATTTTAAAACTAGTAACAGCACTCTGTCAGATTATTTGTAGTTGTGTTTTAACATATGTTAAGAAACTATTGATCTTTAAAAACAGTTCTTCCCTTTAAGATAGTTTGCTTTACCTTCCCTCGAAAAGTTTTTCCAATATAAGGACTATGTTTATTTCGATAATATAGTTCGTCTTTTGTTAATGTATACTCCCCATTTAAATCTACTAAACAAATGTCCGCAGCACTGCCAACTGTAATTGTTCCTTTATCAGGATATAATCCAAAACGCTTTGCAGGATTAGCACTCGTAATGCTTGCAATAACAGTAAGTGGCACTTCTCTTTGCCAATAGCCTTCTTCAAGAAGTATTGACAATGTCGTCTGACAGCCAGAAATGCCTCCCCATGCTTCTTTAAAGCTGCCTTGCTTCATGGATTCTAAAGACGGAGAATGATCGGAACCGATAATATCAATTTCGCCAGCCTTGATTGCTTTCCAAAGTCCTTCTATTTCTGTCTTACTTCTTAATGGCGGCGCACATTTTGCGACTGCGCCTAACTGATTTAAATCTTCGACAGTCAATGATAAATAGTGAGGACATGTCTCAACAGATACGTCTACCCCTTTCTTTCTGGCAGCTAATATCGGCTGCAGCACGTCACTGCTGCTTATATGTACAATATGAACTTTACAATTTGTTGCTTCTGCATATGAAAGGATACGATTTACCGCTTCCAATTCAGAATAGATTGGTCTCGATGCAGAGAATGCTACACCATCACTTGCTCCGAGCACCTTGCCCAGTTCTTCTGTAATAATATCACTTTCAGCATGAACTGCGAGAATACTATCAAGTGCTGCAATTTTTTTCATACCAGTAAATAAGGTTCTGTCATCTGCTGCTTGAAAATCTTCGATGCCGCTGTTTGACATAAACGCTTTAAAGCCGATCACACCACAAGTGTGGAGTTCTTCTAACTCCAAGAGATTTTGTGGGACTAATCCGCCCCATAGTTTATAGTCTACTATCGACTTTTTCGAAGCCAGTATATCCTTAGCTTCGAATCCAAGTTTTGTCACAGTAGGTGGGTGGCTGTTTAACGGCATATCAAAAAATGTTGTCACCCCACCTGCTGCCAAGCCTTTACTGCCTGTTTCAAAGCCTTCCCATTCTGTTCGTCCTGGTTCATTGAAATGAACATGTGTGTCAATCAGTCCTGGAAAAACATGCAAACCTGAAGCGGATATTATATGTGAATCTTTGTCAAAATTAATAACTTCTTCTATTTTTTTAATTTTACCATCCTTAATGGCGATATCTGCTTTTATTTCACCTGTTTCTAGTACGACGATACCATCCTTAATGATTACATCGTATTTATCCATACTCTAGCCTCCCTTTAATAAAAACATAGGCTTCCCTTCTTTACTGGCACGCGAAATTTTAACTTCCGCGATATGTTTGATAACCCCATGCCGATAAAAGGAGAGGCACATGGTAATGAGATTGTCCTTCTGACACCTGAAACCGTATCGGTATCGTCCGAAAAAACACGTTCGGCATCTCAACGTTCTTCCAATAATCCTCTACATAAAATACTAGTTCGTACTCCCCTTGGATGATCTCAGTCAGAAGTGGTGATTCCACTCTGCCATCTTCATTTGTATAACCGCTTGATAATAGTTCCGACTCATTCTTTCCCTTGCAACTCCATAACTCTACAAGGATATTGCTTGCTGGCACTCCCTTAACTAAGTCTAATACATGTGTAGTTATTCCTGTCTTCATTTCCTTATCTCCTTTGCTAACGATTATGCTTCCTGCTGTTTATTTACGATACCTTCAAGCCTGAAGAAAGAGATTGCGAATATTTCCGACAATGCTGTTTGGAACTCTTCCTCTATTGAATGATGGATGCGCCTTTCCATTTCCTGATAAATGGTATCCTTCGTATGTCCTTTTACAGCTAAAATGAAAGGGAAATCAAACTTGGTCTTGTATTCTTCATTTAATTGGAGAAAACTAGCAAATTCTCTTTTCGTCAACTGATCAAGGCCAGCACCTTTTTGCTCATTTACAGAAGTCTCCGTCATCTTTATTCTGCCGCCTAAATCAGGATGGGCGACGATCAAATGCAGCTGTTCAGCCCTTGTTGCTTCTTTAACTACTTTGACCATTTCGTGATGCAATGTTTGCATAGAGTCAAAGGTTGACTGCTTTTCCCACGTTCTGCTTGCAACCCACGGACTGTGTTCAAAAACCCAACCTACCTTATCGATAAACTCTTCCTTCTTCATAGCGTTTATACCTTCTATTGTGTACATATATTCAATCCTCTCTAACTACAAATTACACAGTCTTGTTCTGCAAAATATCGACAGCCCGTAATATCCCTTCATATCCTGTGCATCTGCACAAATTCCCTGACAGTCCTTGCAGCACTTCTTCTTTTGTCGGCTGATTGTCTTCCTCTAGTAGGCTTTTCAGTGCCATAATCATACCCGGTGTGCAATAACCGCATTGTAATGCGCCACCTTGTAAAAAGGCTTCCTGTATCGGATGTAATGTATCTGTACTAACGCTTTCGATTGTCTGCACCTTTGCATCTTCGAGCTGATAAGCCATGACCAGGCAGGAGTTGACTAGCTTTCCGTCTACAATAACCGAACACGCTCCGCATCTGCCTACTTCACAAGACACTTTAGTACCTGTCAGTTTTAAATCGTTTCTAAGAATATCTACTAGCCGATATGTGGCTGGAACAGATAAATCTACTAAACTTCCATTCACATTAAAACGGATTGTTTTTTCAGCTTGCAACTGCTCCTTCATCTATCGTCCCCTCCTAACCAGTCGTTTGGAGTATTACTGCTAATTCTTGCAAAGGCAAACTCCATTATTTCTTCTGGACAGATAGGCAGCTTATTAACCCAATGGCCTGTAGCATCATGAATAGCAGCAACTATAGCAGGAGCAACAGCAATTGTACCGATTTCCCCGACCCCTCTTGGTCCAAACTCATCGCCGTCCTCTAACTCCTCAACTGCTGACACATTCGTTAGTTTAGGAATATCAAGGATGGTTGGAATTAAGTACGAGTCAAAGTTCTCCGTCATATACCTCCCATTATCCATAACCGCATCTTCCATCAGCGTAAATCCGAGTGCCATACTTCCTCCGCCTTCAATTTGTCCTAAATAGCCCATCGGATTGACGACAGGTCCAGCAGCAACAGCATGATCAAGCCTGCTGACATAAACTCTTCCTGTTAATGCATCTATTTCCACTTCTGCAGCTGCTCCGGCAAAGGAGTATAGAAAATGACCGCCATCAATGCTTTCCGGAGTTGTCGGGAAATGATAGCTTGCCGTAACTTCTGGCAGCTCGTGAATTTCGTCTGCTACTTCTTTGTATGTCATAACAAGCGTTTTGTCTCCATTTTCTCGGTGTTCCCAAACACCTCCATTCCCGGTTTTTAATCCTTCAACGGGTAAACCTGTTTGTTCAGAAACAAAGGAATAAACCTTTTCACACCATTCCCCTTTAAGCTTCTTTATCCCAGTCCAAACCATATTCGTGGCTCTTGAGGCAGTTGAAGAACCAGAATGAGGAACTTTTGCTGTGTCGCCGATCGTTATTTCGATATCTTCAGCCGCGCAAGTGAAAGACTCTGTCATGATCATTTCAATCGTGGATAACAGCCCTTGACCACATTCCTCAAAACCAAAGGAAATCTCTAACTTACCGTCCTTATTCAATGACAATCTTGCTCCTGAAGGGTCTGAACGTCCATATCCGAGTCCACCTCCATGCATGGTTATGCTGTAGCCTTTTCCTTTTAAAATAAATGGGTTGCCCTTATTTGACGAATGAGGATTATCTTTCAGTATCGGTGATTTTAAAATTTCATCTAACACCTGCTCAGCCCCAGCGGTTGGCACGATTTGCTGGTTAACAGGACCAGGATCTGCTGTTTTGCGAAGATTCTTTCTGCGCAGCACAGTGCTGCTTATGTTCAAGGCCTCTGCCAGCTTTTCGATTTGACTTTCTAATGCAAAGGTAACTTGATTGCCCCCAAATCCTCTAAATTCACCAGCAACACCGTTATTTGTGTAGACGGAATAACCCTCTACGTCAATATGGTCAATCATATAAGGTCCGGCACTGTGCTCGACTGCGAAATCAAGTACAGCAGGGCCTAATGTGGCATAAGCTCCTGTATCAGCCAATATTCTCACCTTATGTGCAAGCAGCTTTCCTTCCTTATCTGTTCCGGTTTTCATTGTTATTTTCATAGGATGCCTTTTTAATCCCGCTTTAACTGACGTTCTTCTTGACTGGTGGATTTTCACAGGTTTTCCGGTTGCTAATGCAAGCAGACAAATATACGGCTGGATATTTAATTCATCCTTGCCTCCGAAAGAACCTCCAATCGGACTCGATATGACCCTTATACTGCTTTCAGGCATATTCAGTATTTTTGATAGCTGCAGCTGATCTTTAAAGCCATGCTGTGTTGGTGCGTATAAGGTTATATCATCCCCTACAGGAACAGCAACTCCACCTTCTGTCTCCATATATGCGTGCATTTGTCTTGGTGTATAATAAACCTCCTCTATAATACATGCACAATTTGCAAACACTTTTTCTACATTCTCTCCTTTTTTGAAAAAAGCATTATGAAGAAGATTCCCGCTTTTATGAAGCTTAGGAGTTTCCTGCAAAAGACTGTCTTCCGGATTTGTAATTGGCTGAAGGGGGGAATAGTCAACTTTGATCAGTGAAGCAGCTTTTTCAGCTATTTCGATGGATTCTGCTGCAACTGCTGCAATTGCATCTCCTACATATCTGACTATTTCATCACAAAACACTGGCTGATCTTGAATAACAATTCCAAAGCCATTCAAGCCAGGAATATCTTTTGCTGTCAGAACAGCTTTCACACCAGGGAGTTTTTCTGCTTCTGCAGTATCGATACTGTTGATTTTCGCGTAAGCATATTCACTGCGAAGCACGGTACCATAAAGCATGTTCGGGTAGGACATATCTGTAAGATACTGCAAAGCCCCAGTCACTTTTTGAACTCCATCTCTTCTCACCTTCCATCTGTCCTTAGAGCTGCTCCTAGTCAATTGCATTCATCTTCCCCCTTTCGATGTTCCAGTTTCAGCAGATTGAATAGATTGGCAGTAATTATATTGGCAGCCGCTTTTCTTCTGTAGCTGTCTGTTACAAAAGGATCCGAATAGGATGTAAAGCCGTTTTCAATCCCTTTCTGAATTTGTCCCCAACTCAATGTTTCAAAGCTTTTCTGCAGCAACAAGTTTTCAACGTCGGCTAGTGTTTGCGGCTGATGAGAACCTCCACCAATTGCAATTCTTACATTTGTGATGATTCCATTTTGCACTTCAAGCCAGCCTGCTGTAGAAATAATGGCAGCAGTGAAGCTCTCTCTTCGTCCTATCTTTTGAAAAAAAGACATACATTGACTTCCCTTTTCCAGCGGAATATTAATATGAAGCAGCAAATCACGCTCTGACAAAGGACTTTTTGTTATCCATTCGGATAATGGTACCGTGTATACTGATTCTCCATTAAAAAATTGCAGCTCTGCGTTTAACGCAAGCAATGCTGGGATAGAATCTCCGACTCTGCTGCAAATATTCCCGCCCAATGTTCCCCTGTTTCGAACAGCAGGTGCAGCAATTTTTGTACAAGCATCAGATAGAATTTTCGCTCTTTTCTGAATATTTAAATCATCTATACACTCAGACAGCAAAGTAGAAGCTCCGATTCGCAAATAGCTCCGTTCTTCCCCTATTCCTTGCAAGCTTTCTAACTTATGTGAGCTGATCAAATGATGGGGTCTTTGCTGTCCAGCTTCCCAGTTCAATTGCAAAAGTGTGCCACCTGCTATGAAAACACTGTTTTTTCTTTTTAACGCATAAACATCTTCCAATGACACCGGTGCATCAACGACTGTATGATAATATAATTCTAGTGAACTTTTCATCATTTGCTCCCCCCTTCTAATAAGCTACAATATTTTATATAATCAGCGATTGTATCTATGTCAGCGAATAATTCATCATCGGAAAATTTAATCAATTTCCCTTTTACTCTGGTATCTTGTAATATTTTCCTTGCACCTGTGTCTCCATTTAAGCGATAGATTTGATTAAATAATTGCGATGATAACAGCACTGGCGGTTTGATGACTCCATTATTTAAGCAGGCAATATACTTCTCATCATGGTCCAATGATTCGGACAGCATTGTTTGCATCATAGCCCTAGTTACAAACGGCTGATCCGCTAAACAAATCATTACTTTGTCAGCATTGTGTTCTTCCGCTTTTTTTACACCTGCAATTAAAGAGTAAGACTGGCCAAGCTGAGCATTTTCACATACAACTATTTCTCCTCTGCCTGCAAACAGCTGCTGCTTCACATCTTTGGCTAACCATTGTAAATCATCTTGTGCATCAACAACAACATACACATATGCCACAGGGACTTGAAGAATTGTTCGTAACGCCATCATCCCCAAAGCTTCCTCAGAAAATAGCATGGATACCTTCTTGCAGCCCATTCTTCTGCTTTGCCCGGCAGCAAGGTATATTACCTTCATTTTTTCACCTTATGAGGAGTTTGTACGTTGCTGTTTTTCACAGCAATCAATTGTGCTGCAATACTAATTGCTATTTGTTCAGGACCATCAGCATTTATGTTAATGCCGACAGGTGAATGAAACCAGTCAGGTTTACCATTGCCACTAAAAAGACGATCGGCCCTTTTTTTCGAACCAAGCATACCGACAAAAGCATAATTTTTATCAAGTAAATAATCCAGCAGCTCTTTATCCTTCGTAAAGTTATGTGTCATGATAACTATAAAATCATTACTTCCGGCATTAATCTCTTCCAGCATCACAACAGGATTGCCAATCATTAGCTTATTTGCCTTTGGAAAATGCTTTTTCGTGCAATAAGCTTGACGCCAATCGGCAACTATTACTTCAAAGCCTGCCTGCTTCGCAATTTCACAAACTGGCCTTGCATCTGGTCCTGCACCATAAATAATCAGTCTTGGCTGGGGTGAAAAGGATTGGCGAAAATAATACCTTCCATTCTGCTTATCAGCATGCAGTTTTTTCACTGTGATAGAGTGGAGAATATCAGTATCTCCAGAACCAACAATCTCTCCTGTTTCTGTAATAAATACGGAAGAAATCAAGTTTAAATCGTGATCAAGCACCTTTAGATGGTCAACTGTATACCCATTATCGAGCCATTTCTTCACTAATGAAAGATTTCTTATAAGCTCACTGTTTGCATATTCAATTAATACAGTTATACTGCCGTCGCACCCGGCTCCCTGTCCCCACGATAAATCATCCTCTGAACGCATATCATATACGACTGAAGAGGATGATTTGCTATCATCCTCGATTTTGATTCTTGCCAATATATCTTGTTCGATGCAGCCGCCGCTTAATAAACCCATTTCCCAGTTATCATCTGAAAAGAACATCATCGTTCCTTCTTTCCGATAAGCAGATCCTGTTACATCAATTATTGTTGTTAGAAAACCGCCAGAACCACTTGCTGCAACTGCACTTATAACAGCATAATCATCTGATGACATCATTTAACCTCCTAATATGGCAGGATATGCTGGAAAATCCTAAGCAAAAAACAACAAGTCTTCATGCAAGCCTTTCATTATTCACAAAAAGGATTTCACTTACTTCATGTTAATAAATATAACATCATTTGTTATTAAAAAATATTAACTTTGTTTATAAAAAATGTCTTTGGTAAATTTGTATAATAAAAATTTTTATAATTAGCTAGATTGCACAATTATTTCACAGCAATGATTAAGTTAGTGAATCAATTTGCGAGAGCTTCTCTGCTGCCATCTTGTAAATGACGAAGATAAGAACAAACCGCGAAAAATATTTGCAGCATCGCCTCTGTGTTTTCAATCGACACATTTGCTAACATTGAAATTTGAATCCAGTTTCGTTCTTGCAGATAGCTGCTTTGGTAATGGAGGGAAAAACCCTGCTTTTTCATCCAGTCACCGATCTCTACAGATGAAAGTGCTGGATCAAGACAAACGGTCATTATTGGTGAACATTGTTGATTTGCTGCAGGCAGCAAGGTAAAACCTGCCTCATTCAGTCTTTTATATGTGTATGCAAACCATTCGGCAACATCGCCAAACTTTTTTGTAAAATCCTTTGCTAGCGCTTGCTCCAATGCAGCAAGCAAAGAGGAAGAATGGGTATAAGGTACACTGTTATGCAAATGATACAGCCCTAAATCCAAGTACGGAGGAATTTGCTCATTCGGCAAAATAACATGATTATAAAACACAAAAGCTAAGCCTGATACTGATTCGATCCCTTTTCCACTCACAGCCGTTGCTAAATATACTTTTTCCAAGCTGACTGGCAGTGCACCTATCGTGCTGATACAGTCGACTACCTGTTTTATAGGCCTTTCATCGATCAGCTTGGTTATAGCTTCAATCTGATTGACAGTGCCCGTCGATGTTTCGCAATGAACATACCATATCCAATCCACTTTAGAGTCCAATGCTGACATCAACTCATCCTTTTGGAATGGCTGTCCCCACTCCTTCCTTAATATGCGGCAATCCAGATTAAACCTTGCGGCACGCTGGGCTAGACGCTCCCCGAATTCTCCATTGCTTAACACTAATCCTTTCCCGTTTAATAAGGAAAGCTGGGCCGCTACAGTGTCGTTTGCAAGTGTACCTGTCCCCAGCATTACTTGGACATATTTTGCTGACGTCAGCTCTGTCAGCATCGAGCGCACTCGTCCCATCATCTCCATAAAGATGTTTTCTCGATGAGAGAAACCTTGACGGGAAAAAGCCTTAAGTACATTGTCTGTTACTAAAACTGGTCCTGGCAAAAAAGAAACAGGGGCTGGCAATACTTTTTCTGACAGTTGGATATGGTCTTTTGAGATATACATAGGCTGATAAGTTGCCCCACCACTACCGACAAGGTGTGCAAATGGAATAAATCCAATATGCTTATACAGCTTTTCCTCACGGAGAATCCCGCTAATGACAGCTCCTGCATAGCCCTTTTCTTGGAACACATGATAAAGCATTCTTAATAAACCGACAAATACTTTTGTTTTCCTGTACTCCTTCCTAATGGACAGCAGCCTGATCTCGCAGAGCTTATTTACATCAATTTGTTCAGGCAGGTGAGCGCCAATATCTCCTAATTTTTTATCTAAGGAGAAAGGACGCTTATCTGCTAAGGAAATCATCCCGATAACTTTATGATCTTTTAAAGCAATAATATATGTATTTTGATGATGGAATGAATCTATCAGCAACCTTTGTTCATTTCTGTCATGCTGGGGAATTTCCTCAGCAAATGTTTCATGGTTTAATCTGAAAATCTGTTCGAATTCCTGTGGATGTTGAGCAATTTTGAATAAATAGGAAGTTGATTTCGCCATTATAATACCCCTCTCCAAGAATATAAGCTTTCATTTAGTTTTTTTAACC
The DNA here is from genome assembly GCA_031179905.1 of Bacillus sp. (in: firmicutes). Classification (GTDB taxonomy): domain Bacteria; phylum Bacillota; class Bacilli; order Bacillales; family Cytobacillaceae; genus Niallia. The sequence goes on from JAPSHL010000020.1 coordinate 17,575, forward strand.
AGAAACTCCTGCCAGCTGACGCGATGGGCATAAATTATGACAGCCACTAGCAGCAGTGCAAGGCAACCAGACCAGTATTCATCCTCCATAAAGAAAAAAGCTATTGCACAAATAACCAAGCTGAGTAAACCTGGTACAGTAAAACCTCTGTATATCAAATAAAAAATGAAAAAGCTGACAATTATAATTGGAACAAAAAGCAAATGAATAGCTATCAGTCCGCCGATTAATGTTGAGATACCTTTTCCGCCTTTAAATCGGAATAAGATCGGGAGAATATGACCTACACAAACAACCAACAAGCCCGCCAGCAAAACAGGAGTAGAGTAACCAAGCATGTTACCTGCAATGATAACCGCCGCACCTTTTAATGCATCTCCTAAAAATGTAAGGACAAAAGCCTTTTTGCCATATACCCTGCCAGCATTCCTCGCCCCAGCATTTTGGCTTCCCTCTGTCCGAATATCTCTTCCTGAAAGGATTCTGCCAATGAAGACACCGAATAAAAGATTGCCGACTAGATAGGCAGATATAAAATATAAAACTAGCAATATTACACCCTCATTTCTGTTAGTAATGATAACTGTTATTTTTACCCAAATCAAATTATACACGATTAGAATAAATTTACACAATTAATATTATTTTTCCTTTAAGAAAAGACCAAAATAAAGATATTTTATTTACAGAAACGAAATACTTGTTGAATAATTTCTTTAGTTTTTTTATTATGAATGTAGCAATCTATCCGATATATAGATAGATGAGAAGAAAAATGTGCGAATCTGGTTCATCCATGTCCAGGTTCAAATGTATTTGCTTGTAAAACCGAGGTGAACGATATGAACAAAGAAATCATTAAATTTATTCGAAAAAACTATGAGATGACACAGAGAGACTTTGCTAAGGTTGTCAATTGCAGCTTTGCGTTGATTGCACTTGTGGAAGTAGGTAAAAGAAATGTCAGCAAGGAGCTTGAGAACAAGGTAAAGACGGCATTTAACATAGATGATCAAGACATACAGTCCATCACTACCATTATCTCTGAATTCAGTAAAGGCATCCCTCCATTTATGTAAAACGAGTAAACAAGAGGGGCAAATATTTTGCTCTTCTTATCAACTTTGCTCTCGTCTTCGCTTTTTCCTTCTTTTATTTTTCAAAAATGCTTTTCAATATCTTTTATTAATTCCTATTTGCAAAATACTTACTTATTACTTTCATAAGTTTTTTTAAGGAGAATAAATCTTATATTGAGCCCCTGCTCTCTTGAAATGATATAAATATCTAATTATTTCCTAAATAAAGCCCCCTAACAAAAATTGTTAGGGGGCTTATGTTTATTACAGTTTGAATCGGCTGATTAATGTCATCAATTCTTCTGCCATTTTGCTTAAAGCTACGGCAGATGCAGAGATTTCCTGCATGGATGCTATTTGCTCTTCTGTTGCTGCAGAAACATTCTGTGTTCCTTGATCAGTTTGCTCTGCCATTTGTCTTACAAGATTTATCGCTTGTACCATCTGTTCCATGCCATTGTTCAATTCTTTAACAGAATGTGAGACATAAGTGATTTGACCGCTGACTTCATCAACAGCAGATTTTATTTCACCAAATATTTCTCCTGTTTGGTGGACTACCTTAATACCGCCGCCTACCTCTGCAGTGGCATGATTCATTGATTCAACCGCTTTGATTGTCTCTTTTTGTATCCTGCCGATGAGAGTACTAATTTTTCCTGCTGATTCAGATGATTGTTCCGCCAATTGGCGAACTTCTTCTGCAACAACAGCAAACCCTTTGCCCTGCTCACCTGCTCTTGCTGCTTCAATTGCGGCATTTAAAGCAAGCAGATTCGTTTGGTCGGCAATTGCAGTAATAACTTTTGAAATTTCACCAATTTCGCTTGAATAGCTGCCAAGCTCTTCAATAACCCTTGACGTTTCCATTACACTTGAGTTGATTGTATCCATCTGTCTTTCAACAGTACCAATTGCTTTGTTTCCATCTGCTGCCTTTGCAGAAGCTTCAACAGACCGATTGGCAACTCCATCGGAGCTGACAGCTATTTTTTGTACATACTCGAGCATGTCTGCAACAGATTGATCTGTTTTTTTCAATTCAACAACTTGATTATCCATTGCTGTATTAACTTCGTGAACTGTTGTTGAAATATGTTCTGAAGCAGCATTCATTTCTTCTGTGCCAGCAGACAACTCTTCTGCGGATGCAGCTACTTGTTCAGAACTGATTCTCACCTTTTGAATGACCTCCCGCAGATTATCTGTCATAATTCCGAAAGAAGCTGCAAGTTCCCCGATTTCATCCTTAGAGTTGGCAATCTTATGATCACTTTGTAAATCTCCTTGAGCTATTCTTTGGGCATGCTCTCTTATACTATCCAATGGCTTCAAGCTTCTTCTAATAATATAAACCAATGCTGCAATCAGCCCGATTGACAGAATAAGTGACAGGATAAGTGAAGTAACATTCGTTTTTGTTAAGCTCTCTTGGACATCCATCAAAGTATTGCTGGCAATATCAGCATTTTCGAAATAAGAAGCTGTATCCACCTGTGCCAAGAGTACGTATCGCACCTCTTCGTTGACGATAACTGGATAATACGTTTCCGCTTTATCACTTTCAATAGTCAATGTCGGCTTTTTTGAATCAATGACAGTTTGAATCGACTTATCCTCCATTGTTGATCCTTTTTCAAACACAGATTTCTGCCCTTTTTTCAAGTTTTCAGTCAATACAACATTGTTGCTGCTAATTAAGTACAGTGATTGAACACCATTCCCATCTTGAATAAACTTAGCAAGGGAATCTTCAAACACTTCGGCATTTTGTCCAACCTCTACAATTCCCTTTCCATCAAGTCTTGGGATAGATGTGAATTTAAAGATTTCTCCACTTTCTTTCTTAATTGTAAGAGGTCCTTCCATGATATTAATTTCACCTGACAGAAGCCCCTTTACTGTTGGATCAATTGCAAGCAAATCAAAGCCGATTGATGCCTTATCAGTTGAATGAGTGAATACCCCTTTTTCATTAGTTATTAAGAAATCAGTCATTCCTGTTTGTTCAGCTGTCTTCTTCAAATCTTCATTTGAAATATTTTTCTGTGCATCTATTTGCTGAAGCGTATAAGCTGCGTTAGCCATCGCTTGGTCTAGCTGCTCCTCTAAAACAACGACTTGCTGTGAAATTTGCGTTGACAATTCTGTTAGTTTTTCCTCCACATTTTTCTCTGAATTAGAATTCAGCTCTTCCATTACTGCTTTAGTGTTATTCTTCAACCTGTTTGTTTCCACAAATTGCAAAAGGCTTGAAGCTGCTATGAGCACAATAATGATTAAGCTGGTAATGCCAATCATTTTGTTTTTTAATGACATAAGAAACCCTCCAAAAATATTAATACATATTTTTATCGGACATTTTGAAGAAATGTTAAATATAAGCCTGGATATTATACAACTGACTGTTGCAACCTTTTGGCTGAAGTACACATAAGCTGTAAGGAATATAAAAAAGAGGAGGAAAAAATTTGTCTGAAAATGATAAACAAAATTCATCTGTGTACCTGCCAGAGACAAATATAACAGCAGCTACATCCCAATCTGTATACCATTACAACTTTCTCCAAGCTTATTTGGCAGACCAACAGTCTAAAAACGAAGAACTTACACAGAAATTGGAGAATCTCTTTCTTCAAGGAAATGTTAATAACAAAGCTCAAGGTGAAAAAATACAGCATTTGGCAGAGTTACTTTTCGCACAGGAAGCATTGTCTAAAACAATTCTCGACGAAGCGCTACACAGCCAAGACGACATGAAAGCAATTCTCCACTCAGCACAGCAAACAGAGAGGATGGCAAAGGAAACGGAGAAAAAGCTCATGGAAGAGCAACTGGTTCATACAGCCATTCTTGCTCAGTTCGTCATCCAAGAAAATGCCATTAATACCCTTTCTAAAACATTAGTGGATTTTAAACACAGTTCTGAATTGTTATCAGTAAAGATGAATGATGCAGAAGAAACACAACAGAACATCGCAGAAAAATTAGATTTGCAAGAGGTTTTTCAGAAGACAATGCTGGAAAAAATGGAAAATACAGATGCAAATATCAGCAAAATTTCAAGACAAATGGAGCATCTAAAAGGTATTGTTTTTGAAAGGGTGCAATTTTTAGCGAACAAACTGGAAGATAATATGAAATCCTTCATCACACCTGTGCATGCATTTTTTGTAAAGGCGGATGAGAAGGAAAATAAATAACAAAAAAAGGATAGCAGTTTGCTATCCTTCAACTCTGACATTATTAATCTAGTATTTTGACCTCAACCTGTTGTCTTCCCCACTTCAATGCTTGCTTCTCTGAGGACATGAATAAGTCTATTTTTTTTCCTTTGATGGCTCCACCAGTATCTCCGGCAATAGCCTGACCGTAACCTTCTACATAAACGGTAGAACCTAGAGGGATGACTTTCGGATCAACTGCGATTACTTTTTGATTTGGATTTTCATTTAAATCAATGCCTGTCGCAGTAACACCTGAACATCCTTCACAGTCTGCTGTATAGGCAGTTGCAGAAACAGTCAATGTCTCGGCATTTCCGGAATCATCCTTATTAACTGTTTTTGCAGCTGACTCTTTAGCCTCTTCATTCTTGGTAGTAGCCTTTTTCTCGATACCATTATCGACGATTAATTCTTCGCCAGCATAGATTTTTTCAGAAGATAGATCATTCCACTTCATCAAATCTTCTACTGTATTGTCATTATCTTTTGCAATGCTCCAAAGAGTATCACCAGATTTGACTTTATATTTTTTCTCCACTTGGAGATCTAATGTATCGTTTATTTTGATTATGTCAGAATCAAGGTCATTCCAGCTTTTTATGTCCTCTGTGGAAACATTATAGTCTTGGGAAATGCTCCAAAGTGTGTCTCCCTTTTTAACAGTGACTTCTGCCGCCTTCGCTTCTGTCCCTATGGAAGTGGCAATTGTTGCGCATGCAATAAATGATAATAGTTTTTTCATTTACTTTTACCTCCTAACTAGCTTAAACAAGCTAACGGGTATTATCTTAACATGAAAAGCGCAAATAAAAAGAACAAGGAGATAGCAATTCCGTTACTAATATGACAAACCTTTAACAGTTAAAAGTCTAATCGTCAGAATAGTAAGAATTAATATGTCCTTGCTCTTAGTATTTTGGAATTATATTCAAGTATCTAGGTTTATTAGCCTATATGATTGCCTGCCTTCGGAAAAGTTATATGGAAAGATGTACCTTTATTCTTTTCGCTTTCTATATAAACTTTCCCTTTAAAGTTCTCAATAATCTTAAAACTGACCAATAATCCTAAACCTGTACCTTCTTTTTTTGTTGTAAAAAAAGGCTCGCCCAGTTTTTGAAGCTGGTCCTTGTCCATGCCGATTCCTGCATCTTTGATCAGCACTTCTATGCTTTTGGCAGAAGTTTTGACTGCTATATTTAAGTTCCCGCCATTTGGCATTGCTTCTACAGCATTTTTAATGAAGTTTAGAAATACCTGCTTCAGCTTATTTTCATCACATTCCAAACTAGCCTCACTGTCATCAAATGTAAATTCTACTTTCACTTTGCTCTTTCTTAACTGATAATCTAATATGGAAAGAACATTTGCGATGATTGGGATAATTTCCTTCTTCTCCAGGCTGGCAGAAGTCGGCTTTGATAACAGCATAAACTCCTCTACTATTGAATTTACCCGTTCAATTTCCTCTAAGACAATGGAGAATAGCTCCTGCCTGTCTGTTTCTGTTTCATCCATACTCAAAAATTCCGTATATCCTTTTATTGATGTCAGTGGATTGCGGATTTCGTGGGCTATACCTGCAGCAAGCTGACCGACAGCAGCGAGTTTATCCTGCCTGTGCAGGATTTCTTCAGTTCGTTTTCTTTCCGTTATGTCATTTCTTATAGCTAAATATTTATACGGTTTGTTCTGGCTGTCTAAAAAAGGAATGATAGTCGTATCAACCCAATAGTATGAGCCATTCTTCGCTTTATTGCGGATTTCTCCCTTCCACACGTCACCGTTCGCAATTGTACTCCATAATTCTTGAAAATAAGCAGCAGGATGATAGCCGGAATTGACAATACGATGTGTCTGACCGATTAATTCATCTGAAGAATAACCTGAAATCCGGCAGAACTTGTCGTTAACACTTGTGATGACACCATGTTTATCTGTAAATGCGATTATACTTGACTGGTCAAGGGCAAACTTTATATCACTCACCTCTTGAACCATTTCTTGCATTTTAATTTGGTCTTGCTTCTGGTCCGTGATATCTCTTCTTATAGAAACATACTGATAAGGTTCACCTTTTTTGTTTACGAACGGTACAATAACGGTATCAACCCAGTAGAAACTGCCATCCTTTGCTTTATTGCGAATCTCTCCTTTCCAAATGTTTCCTGAGCTGATTGTTTTCCAAAGCTGCTTAAAAAACTCTGGAGCATGAAAGCCTGAATTAATGATGCGGTGATTTTGGCCAAGTAATTCAGAGCGGCTGTACTTTGAAATTTCAATAAATTTATCATTCACATATGTAATCATCCCATTTTTATCTGTAAAGGCAACGATGGATGATTCATCTAATGCGTACTGCATATCGCGAACATTTATATCATTGACAGCTAGCTTTTCCCTTATCAATGTACTAGTTCCAATCAGACCGCCAAGTATCAAAATAGTGATAAATAAAACAACATACACGATGAAGCTGTCATCATAGTGGCTTGGTTCAAATTCAATCGGTGTCATGCTGTGCAAGAGAATTAAATGGCTTAAGAAACACACACCAGTAATAATGAAGCTGCATAACGGCCTAACAATTCCTTTTGGTATTCTAATTTTTTGAGCGGGGTAAAAAGACAGCTTTACGGAAAAAGAAAAACCGCTGAATAGTAAAAGAAAACTGATTAAAATAGCTGGGATATTCTCTGCTTCGACCGAATTTCCAATCGAATACAAACCTAATACGAAGACTGCCAGCATGGAAAAACTAAAAAACAAACTGCTTACATAAATCCGATGCTTGTTATTCTCCTTGTCGAGCATCGAATAAAACGCCATTCCAGCAAAACAGATCCCTATCAGCATCGACAATGTTGCAATCGGAATATCATAGCTAGAAGTTGCGTATATATTATCTGCCATTAGTGCAACAAAGCTCATAACCCAAAATCCGAAGCCAAGTGAAAAGGTGCTGGCCAGAAATAAAAAGCGACTGTTCTTCTCTGAGGCTTTAACAAGCTGAAACAAATCAAATGAAGTAAAACTGGCCATATAAATTAAAATAATGCTAATAATTACAAGAATGGAGTTATACAAAACTGATCCTCCCGTACCATATTAAAAAACAAAAATGAAACATTAATGACAAAATAACATCAATTATGATTGTAATGGAAATGTAATATAGATGAAAGTATTTTTCTAATTTAAGCGATGGAAATAGTCCTTTCTCATTAATAGGCTATGCTCCATGTGGCATCATTTTCGAAACAAAAATACTTACTATTCAAAATAATATGATATAATTATTTCGCATCACTAAATAACAGGTAAGGGGAGGAATTATATTGCAAATTACAAAACAAACTAGGCCATTTCGCCATGAGGTGCCAGAAGAATTAACATGGAAGGTAGAAGATCTATTTGCGAACAGCAATGCTTGGAAGGCGGCATTAAGTCAAGCAGAAAACAGCTTAGCCGAATTTGATAAATTCAAGGGTAAATTGCATACGAGCAGTTCCGTTTTGCTGGAATGCCTACAAGCACAAGAAGCCTTGCTTGAGCGTATTGTTCTGATAAGTACATATGCCTCCTTAAAGCAATCAGAAGATGGCACTAACCCTGAAAACCAAGCGAACTCTTCTTTGTTTGCAGCTCTTAATGCTAAGGCAGCAGGCGCTTTGTCATTTATCCAATCAGAAATTTTGGAAATGTCGGAAGAGCTGATAGCTCAATTCTTGAAAGAAGAGCAAGAGCTCGCTGTTTATAGCCGAAATATACAAAAAATAGTATCCACAAAAAAATATGCATTATCCAGCGAAACAGAAAAAGTACTGGCATCATTAGGACAAATTCATGCTTCTCCCTATTTAGTGTACCAAAACAGCAAATTGGCTGATATGACCTTTGCTTCTATTGAAGATAATAACGGAAATGAACTTCCTGTTTCCTTTGCTTTGTTTGAAGATGTATATGAATTTTCCCCTGATCCTGAAATTAGAAGAAACGCCTATAAATCATTTACAGACACATTATCAAAATACAACAACACATTTGCTGCTGCATACAGTACAGAAGTGAAAAAACAAGTGACCTTAGCCAATATTCGCGGCTATGCTTCTGTAACAGACATGCTTCTTGAGCCGCAAGAAGTAACAACCGAAATGTATCATAACCAAATTAGCGTAATATTCAACGAGCTAGCTCCCCATATGAGAAAATATGCAAGCTTGAAAAAAGAACAATTAGGTTTAGAAAAGATGCTTTTCTGCGATTTGAAGGCACCGCTTGATGCTGAATTCAATCCTGAAACGACATTTGAAGAAGCAAGCAATATTATTTTAGAAGCATTAAAAGTGATGGGACCTGAATACTCTGAAATCATGAAAAAAGCTCTAACAGAAAGATGGGTTGATATAGCAGACAATGTTGGCAAATCAACAGGAGCTTTCTGCTCCAGTCCGTATGGCTCTCATCCATTTATCTTGATAACTTGGGGAAATACGATGAGAAGCGCTTTTATGTTAGCACATGAATTAGGACATGCCGGTCACTTCTATTTGGCAAATAAAAACCAAAGAATCGTAAACACAAGGCCATCGACATATTTCATTGAAGCACCGTCAACGATGAATGAAATGTTGCTTGCTGATTATCTGTTGGCGAAAACCGATGACAACCGCATGAGACGCTGGACAATTCTGCAGCTGCTTGGCACTTATTATCATAATTTTGTTACACATTTGCTCGAAGGAGAATTCCAGCGCCGTGTTTATCAGCTGGCTGAAGAAGGAACGCCTTTGACAGCAAATGTCTTTAATGAAGTAAAAGGTAATGTACTGAAGGAGTTTTGGGGAGATTCTGTTGAGATAACAGAGCAGGATTATATGACCTGGATGCGTCAACCTCATTACTATATGGGATTATATCCTTACACTTATTCAGCAGGATTAACTGCCTCTACAGCTGTTGCTGCACGCATCCGTGAGAACGGTCAAGCAACAGTGGACAAATGGCTAAATGTCCTTCGAGCCGGCGGGACAAAAACTCCTTTAGAACTACTTAAAGATGCAGATGTAGACATGTCTAATCCAGAAGCAATTAAAAAAGCCGTAGCGTATGTCGGCACACTAGTTAACGAACTGACAGACAGCTTTGCTTAAAAATCATTGTGTATTCCAAATCAAAAAGCACCTATCACGAATAGGTGCTTTTTGATTTATTTTCCATAATAAATATTGGCTCACAGGCAAACACTGTTTTTAAAGGAGTAGATATGATGAAGAATTCAAAAGAAGATAAAGTCACCAAACAGCGATCAGCAGATGACAGAGGAGATTCAGTTGATCAGTTGCAAAAGCTAGAAGCTGCTAACAGTATGATAGCGGAAAAAGAAATTGGCCAACAGCGTGAAAATTTATAATCAGAAAGGGGAATAAACGATGGACACACTTGATCCAAAAGATCTTCAGTTAGGTGATGAAGTATACGTCATATACCATAATCCTCATACACCCTCTGTATCCAATGTGAAACCTGCAGAAATCGTCCAGCATCCGAAAGATCCGAATGCTTTGGCACTGTTTTTAAATGACACATTCCATACAATTGAGGATGATGATGCCCTCTTCCACTCAGAAGCAGACGCAGAAAATGCATTTACCCAAATGTATCAAGATGAAATAGACAATTATTTTTAAAAATGAAGACCCCAAACTGAAGTGACCCCTAAAAGTTAGACACGGTTATTTCGTCAGGCAGCTTGTATAAAATGAGTTCGGTATTGTATCGGACTCATTTTTAATTTTGCCTTCATGCGTTTCGTGTTGTAATACGTTATGTAATTTTCAAGTTTTCCCAT
>JAPSHL010000021.1 GCA_031179905.1 Bacillus sp. (in: firmicutes)
ATCCTCACCTTGAATTTCAGATGGGATAAGGGAATTCGTAATTTTAGAATACATCAGCACAATGTCCATTTCCTCATATGTCAAAATGATACTTCCTTCTCCATCTACTCCACTTTCAAGCATATAGCTTGATGCTTTGACAGACTGAGGCTTTCCAAACAGTGCAACCATTGGATAAATACAATACACACCGATATCCATCAATGCTCCATTAGAAAATTCCGGTTTGAATGCATTAAGAATATTTCCCTCTTTGTATGCATCATATCTGGAGGAATACTGGCAATAGCTTGCGAAAGCACGTCTAACTTTCCCTATTTTATGTATATTTTCTTGAATCGACTTAAAATTAGGCAGCATTGTCGTTTTTAAGGCTTCCATCAACAGCACATTATTTTCCTTTGCAGCTGAGATCATTGCTTCCGCTTCCTTAACATTCGATGCAAATGCTTTTTCTGTTAAAACATGCTTTTTGTTGTTCAAAAAAAGGATAGACTGCTCAGCATGCAATGAATTAGGGCTGGCAATATAAACGGCATCGATTAGATCACTCTCCGCCATTTCTGTCAAACTTGTGAATATATGTTCAGCTTTATACTTTTGTGCAAATGCTTCTGCCTTTTCTTTTGATCGTGAATATACAGCAGCTAAGGTAAATTCCTCCACCATGCTTGCTGCTTGAATAAATGACTCCGTAATCCAGTTTGTTCCTATAATACCAAATCGAACACTCATGATTTTCCTCCTTGACCATCATTAAACATATTTTCTCTTTTATATTTTCTATCGAAATTTATGAAAAAGCAACTCTATAGCTGTATTTTCATAAATTGTAAATGAAAGAACCCAATCTGCTTTTAAGCAAATCGGGTTCTTGGTTACAATTTATTATTTTGAAATACCTGCATCAATTTCTTTTGCCATTTCATCTGTAGAGATCAAACCACCGCCAGATAGATACCAGTAGTTAGGGTTTAAGTAGATAATATGACCGTTTTTAGCTGCATCAGTACCGTTAACAAGCTCGTTATCCAATACTCCCTCAGCAGAAGACTTCCCGCCAACAACTGCACCTCTATCTACGACAAATAGATATTCTGGGTTCTTCTCTGCAATATATTCAAAGGAAATGCTTTGTCCATGTGTAGAAGATTCAATATTCTCATCTGCTTGAGCCAGTCCAAAGACATCATGGATAATTCCGAATCTTGATCCAGATCCATATGCACTCACACTGCCGTCATTTACTAGTACTACTAATGATTTACCTTCAACTGCTTTCGCTTTATCGTTTAATGCTGTAATTGTTTCATCAACTTTAGCCAATTCTTCTTTTACTGCATCTTCTTTGCCGAAGATTTGACCAACTAGTTCCATATTTTTCGTGAATGATTCCATATAGTTAGTTGTATCAACAGCTACATAAACAGTTGGTGCAATTTCGCTTAAGTCTTCATATGCTGCTGCTTGTCTGCCTGAAATAAAGATAACATCTGGAGCCAACTCACTGATTGCTTCTAAATCTGGCTCTTTCAGGCCCCCAACATTTGTATATTTGCTGTCGCTGTACTTAGAAAGATAATCTGGAAGACTGTCTTGAGGAACTCCTGCTACTTCAACTCCAAGTTTATCTAATGTGTCTAATATACCCATATCAAAAACAACAACCTTTTTCGGATTAGGTTCAACTTTCGCTTCCCCTAATTCATGCTTTACTGTAATTGGTTCTGCTGCTTTTTCCTTATCAGATGCACTGCTGTTTGTAGACGTATTGCCGCATGCTGCCAATACTGCCATAACTAAAGCTACGAATAATATAGATAATTTTTTCTTCACTTAAGACACCCCTATTTATTATAGATTATTTAAATTAATTTGATTGCAATGATAAACAGAATATCCTATGATTGAGATATTAGTATTTTCCTAGTACATTTTCCTAGAATGTCACAAGGAAAATATTAATGCTAATGGTAGTGTTATTATGGATCTTCTGGCGAAGAGACTTAAGATTAAGTTTTCCATAAAGCACTGCCTCCTTTCCTTTATAGATCATCTACCATTAGTTCTGCTTAGTCTTGCAGTCAATAATTTATGACTTTAGGCGAAATAGACACAGATTTTATGATCGTTAATTTCCTCTATCTGCATATCCATTTCATAGATATCCTTTAGGACAGCTTGATTAATGATACTGTCTGCCGGACCATTATTAACTAGCTTGCCATTTTTTAATGCCACTATATTGTCAGAATAGACAGAAGCAAAATTAATGTCATGGATAACAATAACCACTGTTTTCCCCAGCTCGTTTACAAGTCTTCTAAGAACCTTCATGATTTGTACAGAATGCTTCATATCCAGATTGTTCAACGGCTCATCGAGCAGGATATATTCTGTATCCTGTGCAATAACCATCGCAATGTATGCCCTTTGCTTCTGGCCGCCGCTCAATTGATCTAAATATTTATGCTGTATTTCATCAAGCTCCATATAAGAAATTGCTTCTGCAACAGCAGCTTCATCCTCTTTCGTCAGTCTCCCTTGTGAGTAAGGAAATCTTCCGAAACCTACTAGTTCCTTGACAGTCAACCGTATATTAATATGATTGCTCTGCTTGAGAATGGATATCTTTTTTGCCAGCACATTGCTTTTTGTTGTAAAGACGCTTTGCCCATCAATCAAGACATCACCACTGTCACCTTTAATCAGCCTGCTTATGATTGATAACAATGTGCTTTTTCCGGCACCGTTCGGACCGATAAAGGAAGTGATCTTTCCTTTTTCAATGGAAAGAGAAACATTTTCAAGGACACTTTTTCCATTGTATTGTTTACTTACATTCTTGACCTCTACCATGCTCTTCTCTCCTTTAACAATAAATAGATGAAATAAATTCCCCCGACAAAGTTGATGATAACACTGATTGTTGTTGAGAATGTAAATACTCTTTCTACAATGAGCAAGCCGCCAACAAGCGCTATTATGCTCAACAGGATGGAACCTGCAATCAGTTGGCTATGCTTATACGTTTTTAGGAATTCCCTTGCGAGGTTTACGACGAGCAATCCAAGGAATGTGATTGGTCCGACAAGCGCAGTCGATACACTAACCAGGATTGCTACAACGACAAGCATATTCCTTACAACACGGTCATAATCAATCCCAAGGTTAATTGCCTGCTCTTTACCAAGTGACATTACATCGAAAAACTTGCTGTAGCGTGACACATATATAGCAACTGCTGCAATTATCACTATACATATTGTCAATATATCTGTGTTTACGCTGTTGAAACTTGCGAACATTTTATCTTGAACGATTAGGAATTCATTAGGGTCTATCAGCATCTGCATAAAGGATGACAAACTTGAGAAGAAACTCCCAAGAATAATCCCGATCAGCAGAAGCAACAGGATATTTTGGCTTCCTTTCCGGAAGAACAAGTAGTACAGGACAACTGAGAACAGTATCATCAGCATTACTGACAATAGAAAGTTGACATTACTATTCAGCATCGTAACGCTTTGTGAACCGAAAAAGAAAACAACGAACGTCTGGATAAATAAATACAAAGAATCTAGTCCTAAAATGCTTGGTGTCAAGATTCGGTTATTTGTAATCGTCTGGAAAATCATTGATGAAAATGCAATGCAACCACCTGTCAGGCATATTGCTAATATTTTGGTTGCTCTTCTAGGTATGACATAATCCCAATTGACACTGCTTACTTTTATCAGCATGAATACTGCAATAAGCAGAACGGCTATTATTGTTAGAAGTAGAAGTTTTCTCTTAGGCTGATTCATTCGTTTTTCTCCTTATCAATAAATAAAGGAATATGGCACTCCCGATAACGCCAACCATTACACCTATCGAGATTTCATATGGGTAAATGATGATCCTTCCAAGGATATCGCAAATCAGCACAAAGTTTGCACCTAATAATGCTGTGTGCGTTAAGCTGTTCTTTAAGTTATCACCCCTGTAGAGGGAAACAATATTAGGAATGATAAGTCCCAAAAATGGAATCATACCGACTGTGAGCAGCACTACTGAAGATACGAGGGCAACTATAATTAAACCAATATTTACAACTCTTTTATGGTTTAGACCTAAGTTTGTTGAAAACTCCTCTCCCATACCTGCGATTGTGAATTTATTCGCATACAGGTAGGCGATAATGACTACTGGAATACTTATGTACAGCAGCTCATATCTTCCTTCCATGATTAGTGAGAAATCACCTTGCAGCCATGAGGACATGTTTTGTACAAGATCATTTTTCATGGAAAAAAATGTTGTGATGGAACTGATGATATTTCCAAGCATAAGGCCGACCAGCGGAATGAAAATAGCATCCTTGAATTTAATACGATTTAGTATTTGCATAAACAGGAATGTACCAATCAATGCAAAAACGAAGGCAACAAGCATTTTGACAATCGGAGTTGCAGTTGTGAACATCATTAGCGCAATAAGAATGCCAAATCTTGCCCAGTCCATCGTCCCAGCTGTTGTGGGAGACACAAATTTATTTCTGGTAATTTGCTGCATAATTAGTCCGCAAATGCTTAGGCTTAAACCTGCAATAATAATGCTTATTAAACGAGGAAACCTGCTTATTAATAAAATCTCTTTCTGATTCTCTGTCAATTTAAATATACTTAAAGGATTAATATCAATAACTCCTATAAACAAGGAGGCGATTGACAATACTATTAACATGATGACTAAATATTTTATCTTCATAGATGGTAGATTGAGTCAAATACCTCTCTCTTTGTTCGCCTCCTTAAAACGGTATATATCTAAAAAATTCTCAAGTGATTTTCATTATCATTTAGTTTCATAACCTGATTTTATCATTTTTTTCATTATCGTCAATGGTTTTTCTTGAACAAGTTGCCAATTAACAGTCTTTTATTCTCAATTAGTTAAATTGAACTAGAATTTAACTAACAAAAAACCTCCGATTTCTCGGAGGTTTTTTTTAGATTAATAATGAACATGTCCTGATGTCATTACCCATATTGTTCCCGCTGCAACAACAATCGCACAGAAGAATGCATAAATGATGTTAATCATTTGCATTTTGCCTTCGCCTTCAGTTAAATGCATGAACATGAAAAGCTGAAGTAGCGCTTGTATTACTGCTAAAGAACCAATAATCCACATGACTGTTACAAAAGGAAGATCTGTATATCTTACAGCACCTACTGTTGCAAAAGTCAGCAATATAGATACAATAAATCCTGCTACGTGACCTGTCGGAAAACTGCTATTATGTTTCGCCATCTATTACACCATCCTTGCTAGATAAACGAATGTGAAGATAAAGATCCACACAACGTCTAAAAAGTGCCAATACAAGCTGATAATAAACGTTTTACGCGCAGTCGTAGGTGTCAATCCGCGTTTAACCAATTGGATAATAACCGCAATCGCCCAGCCGATACCGATAGAAACGTGAAGTCCGTGTGTTCCTAACAGTACAAAGAAGCTTGAGAAGTATGCGCTTGTCTGCATTTTCGCACCTTCATGAACATAATGAATGAACTCAGTCACCTCGAAGAATACGAAACCAGCACCAAGTAATAATGTGATAATAAGCCAAGTTAATAAGCCTTTCAAGTTATTGCGGCGCATATACCAGATAGCAATACCGCAAGTGAAACTACTTGTTAACAAGAGCAATGTTTCAATCATAACATCTTTTAAGATAAATAAATCTTTAGGAGTAGGTCCATCTGCAAATGCATTGTATAGAGAACCGTGTGCGGCGAACAATGATGCAAATAAGACTATTTCAGCACCCAAGAAAATCCAGAAACCGAAAATGTTAAGACGGTTCTGTTCCGTTTGGTACTCCAACGGTAAAGAAGTATCTACTTTAGCCATTATTTTTCACCCCTCCAAGCACGCTCAATTTTCTTAACGTCGTCGACTTTGACGTGGTAACCTTCATCATAATCGAAGGAACGTACTAGCAAGCCTACGAATATAAAGGCCGCGGCAATTGCTGCTAGAGGAATCCACTCGAAGACCATGAAGAATCCGGCAGCGCCAAAGATTACACACATGATGAATGGAAGCCCTGAATTGCTTGGCATATGAATTTCTTCTAACTCATCTTCTTTTAAAACTAACGCATCTTTATCTTTTTTCTTCATGTGCCAGAAAGCATCTAATGTTTTAACTTCAGGCAGTTGAGCAAAGTTATAGAACTGTACAGGTGAAGCTGTATGCCATTCTAATGTTCTTGCATCCCATGGATCTGTAGAAATATTGCGATCTGCATAACGTGCACTCCAGTAGATGTTGTACACTAATACTGCGAAACCAGCTGCTAAAATCAATGAACCTACTGCTGATAGTGCGAATAACGGTGCAAACCCTGACTCTGCAGAGAATGTGTAAGAACGTCTAACCGCACCTTTAAGTCCTAGGAAGAACATCGGCATGAATGTTAGGTTGAAACCAATGTTAAACAACCAGAAATGCCATTTCCCTAAACGTTCGTTCAATGCATGACCGAACATCTTTGGCCACCAGTAATAGAAACCGGCGAATACCGCGTATACTACCCCTGGAATCAACACATAATGGAAGTGAGCTACTAAGAATAAAGTATTGTGATATTGATAGTCAGCTGCCGCCATTGCAAGCATTACCCCTGTTACCCCACCGATAGTGAAGGTTGGAATAAAAGCAAGTGACCATAGCATTGCAGTTGTAAACTGAATTCGACCTTTTCTCATCGTAAACAGCCAGTTGAAAATCTTAACCCCAGTAGGAACTGCGATTAACATTGTCGTAATAGAGAATACAGAGTTAACGACTGGTCCAGATCCCATTGTGTAGAAATGGTGAACCCAAACAACGAAACTCAAGATTGCAATTCCGACAATGGAGATAATCATAGATTTGTAACCATATAATGTCTTTCTTGCAAAAGTAGAAATAATTTCTGAGAACATACCAAATGCAGGCAGGACAACGATATATACCTCAGGATGTCCCCATAGCCAGAATAGGTTGTTCCATAGCATCGCATTTCCTCCGCCTGAAACAGTGAAGAAATGTGTACCGAACATACGGTCAAATGTCATCAATGCCAATGCAACAGTAAGAATCGGGAATGCAAAAATGATAAGGACGTTTGTTAATAAAGCAGTCCAAGTAAACATAGGCATTTTCATTAATGTCATGCCTTTTGTACGCATTTTCAGGATTGTGACAACAAAGTTAATACCTGTCATCAGTGTACCTGCCCCGGCAATCTGCAAGGCAATTGCGTAATAGTTATTACCTACCCCAGGTGTAAATTCCTTACCTGCAAGCGGGAAGTACGATGTCCAACCAGCATCTGGAGAACCACCGACTACGAAAGAGATATTGAAAAGCATTGCTCCGGCAAAAGTCAGCCAGAAGCTTAGTGCATTCAGCTGCGGGAACGCTACGTCACGCGCTCCGATTTGCAACGGAATAACAACGTTCATAAGACCAATCAAAGCAGGCATCGCCATGAACAAAATCATGATAACACCATGTGTTGTAAATACTTCATCATAATGCTGTGCATCCAGGAACTTCATGTCCGGTGCCGCTGTTTGTGTTTTCATCATCAAACCGTCAATACCGCCGCGGAAGAACATTAGTACCGCAACAATAATGTACATAATACCAATACGTTTATGATCGACAGTTGTAATCCATTCATCCCATAGGTAACGCCATTTTTTCAAGTACGTGATCAGGATTAAAGCACCAATCATCGTCAATGCGATACCGATTTGGGAACCGAGGATCAACGGATCTCCTTTTACAAGGATTTCATTCCATTTAATGTCCATCAATGCTCACCCCCATCAGTTTTCTCTTCGCTGTCTGCATCTTCATGATCGAAGATTTTACCTTGATAACCATGAACTTTGTACAATTCAGGGTTCAAGTAGTAGTTAGAAGTTCCGCCTTTTCCATGATCAATCCACTCTAAATGATTATTAGAGAATGTCATGCGCCCTAAATGAGTCGGCTTCAACAATTCTTTATATTTATCTTCTGTTAACTTAGGTGCTGTATCTTTTACTTCATCAACCCAAGCATCGTAATCTTCTTGTGTTTCAGCTTCTACGTTGAACTGCATTTCTGCATATCCTTTACCGTTGAAGTTTGTATTTTGTCCTAAGTATTCTCCTGTATGATCAGCAACTAAGTACAACTCAGTTTCAGCTCCATACATCGTGTACTTTTGACCAGCAAGCTGTGGAACCCAGAAAGACTGCATTGTTCCTGCAGAAGTCAATTTGAACTCAATCGGAACACCAGCAGGAATTTTAACATAGTTTACAGTTTCAATTCCTTCTTCCGGATAACTGAAGATCCATTTCCAGTCTGCAGATGTAACATTAATCACGACAGGTTCTTGGTCTTCATAATTCTTCGGAATATCCTCTACTGCATAAATAGTTTTAACAGTTGGAATAGTCAAAGCAATGATGATTAAGAAAGGAATAACAGTCCAGACAACTTCAAGCACTGTACTTCCGTGCTCTTCTGGCGGCTCATACCCTTCGTTTTCAGGTTTAGCGCGATATTTCCAAACAATGTACGCAAACAAACCAAAAACAACTAGTACGATAATTGTCATAAAAATAAGCGACCAGTTGATCAAATCCATTATGCTTTTAGCTACAGGACCTTTAGGATCAAAAACAACCATGCTTTCACAGCCGCTCAGTACAAAAATTGGCACAATCGCTAGAAGTGATAATAACAAGCCTTTTTTTGACTTCAATTTAGTGCATCTCCTTCCAATTTAACTTTAAATGTTAAAATATTCACAGAATGTTCAAGAAGTAGACAAAGAACATTCATTTTAAATAGGTAAAATATCTATTATTACTACCTGTATGATGATATCATATCTCAGAGCCTGTAAATGTGACAAAAATCGTAAGGATAAATTTACCAATTTTCACAAATTGATTTATCCCTAAATCTAGCAAACATTTTCCAAGAAGATACCAACCCAGTAATTATAGCAGAACTAGCTATGAAAATCTATGTCCATAAACTTGTCACATCTACTTTTTTAAAAGGATTTTCTACCATTATTGCCCAAACTAGTCACTTCTATTATATATACTTTTTTGACACCTTATATTTTTGTCAAAAAACATATAAACAAGGCTGGAACAGTGTGTTCCAGCCTTGTTTTATTGACCCATTATTTCATTCCATTTATTCTTAAGCTTATCACTGATAATGCCTGCATCCTCTTTCATTTCGTCCATTACTTGGCTCCATTTCGAGGAATTTTCTTCAATAGTTGTCTGAATTTCTTTTGCTTTTTCTTTAATTGCTTCTTTTGTTTCCTCCACTTTCTGTGTCCGTTCGTTTTTGCCGGCAAGCTGATCACTTACGGATATCACAGAGAAGTTCTCTGGTTCTACATACTGTACCGCTTGATCCATTATTGTTTTGAAAATCGGTACAACATCTCCAGAGCTTTTGCTCTTTAAGTAATGTTGATTATCGGTCTTATCATACCCGAGCCACATCGCCCCAACTAGATTTGGCGTATAACCTACAAACCACTGATCCTTTGTGCCAGACAGATTTTCATTAGCCAATTGGGTGGAGCCTGTTTTCCCCGCTATTTCAAAACCTGTCACTTTCGCTCCTTGGCCAGTTCCTGAGTCTATTACATCAAGCAGCATGGAGGTCATATCCTCAGCGACTGACTTTGTTGTTACCTTTGTCGACTTCGGCTTATACTCTGCAATCACATTGCCAGTTGGTCCGACGATTTTCGTAATTAAATGCCCTTCCATCCGTACTCCGTCATTCGGAAAAGCAGAGTATGCCTCTGCCATCTGCAGCGGCGATACTCCCTCCCGCATTCCTCCAAGAGCAATACCTAAATATTCATCTTTCTCTTCATATGGAATTCCAAATCGATCTAAAGCATCGAGCCCTTTATCAAGACCTATTTTATCCAAAAGCCAAACTGCGGGAACATTCAAGGAGTTCTGTAACGCCTCATACATTGGAACCTCACCTTGATATGTTTTTGAGAAGTTTTGCGGCTCATAATCACCCTTTTTAAAAGGCTCATCTTTCAGAATAGAGGTTGTCTTATAACCATTTTCCAATGCTGGGGTATATACCGCCAGCGGTTTCATTGTCGAACCAGGCTGCACCTTAATTTGTGTAGCCCTGTTTAATCCTCGGAAGACTTGTTCTCCTCTGCCTCCGACAAGGCCTCTTATTCCGCCTGTCTCTGGATCAAGCAGCACAGCGCCCCCCTGAGCGCTTGTTCCATCACTGCTTGATGGAAATAAAGAATCATTCGCAAACGTTTTTTCAAGTGTTGATTGGAGATTCTGGTCCATTTCTGTATAAATTTTATACCCTCTAGTCAAGATTTCCTCTTGAGTAAGACCATACTCAGAAATGGCTTCGCTTATAACAGAATCAACAAAGTAAGCATAATCTCTTTCGATGAATGACCCTCCACCGTCCTCCAGCACGATTTTTTCAGCAACAGCATCCTTATACTCTTCTTCAGTTATCACATTTCGTTCTTTCATTTTTCCTAACACTACATTTCTCCGCTTGATGGCACCATCATAATTATTATATGGATCAAGTGAAGAAGGAGCCTGCAGCAGTCCTGCAAGCAGCGCTGCTTCGCTTATAGAAACATCCTTGACACCTTTGTTATAGTATTTCTTGGCTGCTTGGTCGATTCCCCACGCACCGCTGCCAAAATAGACATGATTTAAGTACATCTGCAAAATTTCATCCTTGCTGTAGTGCTTCTCTATTTCCACTGCTAGGAACAATTCTTCTGCTTTTCGTTTATAAGTCTGCTCAGACGATAATAGGGCATTTTTTGTAAGCTGCTGGGTGATAGTACTGCCTCCGCCCGTTATACTTCCAGCAAGGAGGTTTTTGAAGAAGGCCCTCGTAATTCCTTTCAAATCAAAGCCATTATGGCTGTAAAACCGTTCATCCTCAATGGAAACAACAGCACCCGGAACATAGTCTGGCAAATCCTTTAGCTCTATGCCTTCTGTCCGCTCCGTTTTTATCTCTGTTGCCTCGTCACCGTCTTTATCATAAATAACTGTGGCTTGGCTTAAGCCAGCCTTCAATGTACTTACATTCGCCTGACTTGCTAAATACATAAAATATAAAATAGAAACTAGTACAAATAATAGCAATGCTAAAAGAAGAATTTGTGTCAAATGTCTTCTTTTCCAAAACCGCCAGAACATCTCCAGCAGGGATTTGATTTTCTCCATCATTTTACCCTTTCCTTTTCTAATTTCTCTATACTTTCCTTTAGACGTATTTCTGTCTTGAATTGTTGCATTTCATTCAATAAAAACTATATGCTCTTTCTTTCGCAAATACAATATTTATTATAGCCAAAATACTGAACTCTACCTCATATTGGCTTGTTTATATACTCATCCGGCAGGGAATAGATAAGAAAAAGGAGTGATAGATTATGAAGAAAATGATAAAAACAGTCATTAAATGGGCTCCTGTCATCTATCCAATCGTAAAAAAGATGATAAATAAAAAGAAGCAGTCAAAAAGAAGTACCGGTTCTGCGACACGCATGCCTAACTGAATCAAGACATAAAGAGAGGCTGAAACTTAAAAGTTTCAGCCTTTTCTATTTAAAAATTCCGAGCGCTTGCTCCTCGCTCTAATCCTGACGCAGTTTTAGCCAAGAAGTGATAGTATGTCTTTTTATATGGATGGACATATCCTTTAAGCCATGGTTTTTCCTCGCCGCAGAAATGGACTATAGCCGGTTTGCTGCTGGCTTCTTGCTTCTTGATTTCATCAATGAATTCTAATTTCCTTTGTTTTAACAAAAGATATGCTTGGGCATTCCACTTTGGATGAAGCTCCAGCCACTTATTGCAAAGCAGTGTATTTAGAATATCTTGGTCATGGTATTCTAACTGTTCGTCTGTAGCATGCTTAATATAATCGAAAGCTCTTTCTGTAATCTTGTTTTCTCTCCAGCTATTTAAGTCAATAAGCATGATACCTGCATTGAAATAGTTTGCATCCTTGCTGACACCGAGTGTTTCTAGTCTGTCATGAAGTCCGCAATCAATTACAGCGGCAGCTATATTCGGAGAAATATCCTGATCATAAATTGTCGATACATCTTCAAGTACTACAGTGTCACTGTCAATATAGAGAACTTTTTCAATTTCTGTATCTGAAATTAAATCAGGAATGGAAATACGATAATAGGAGGCTTTTGTGATATGTCTGCTTTCAACTGCGTTCTCATATTGTTTTGGATCAACATCCAGAAATTGGATCGAAGTTTGGTAAGGGGCCACAGTGTTTTGCAGCCATTGTTTATTCTTCTCTGTTATGCCGCCATTCAGCACATATAGCTGCACCTTTCTATCTTTTTGTGTGCTTTCTAATAGAGAGACAAACATTACTCCTAGATGGGGAACATAATTATCGTCTGTTGAAGAAACTACATGGATAGTGTTACTAAAACTCATTTCATTTTCGCTCCTTTCTATTTTCTAATAATTTACCACTGTCCATTTATGACAAAACCTGTTGGAAAATAATACAAAAAAAGGCTGCCTAATAAAGGACAGCCCTCTAATCATATTATTGAATTTCCTTGTAAGTGCTTATGACAGCATTAACTAATTGGTTGTCTATAGACAGCCCTGATACTTCGCTGAATACTTGTTCCACACCTTTATGCAAGATCAATTCTTTTAACTCCACTGACTCTTGGTCTTCACTAGAGAAAAACAGCAGTGCAGATGCCATAACTTCCACTAAACCAACAGGCAGCTCCTTGAATAACTCAACATATTCAATTGCTGGAGCAACTAGACGATCATTGCGGCTTAGTTTGCGAAGTGGAGAGCGGCCAACCCTTTTCACATCATCTACGATATGAGGATTTGAAAATCTTCCGATGATTTTTTGAATATATTTTTGATGCTCTTCATTGTCAAACTTGTATTTTTCTACAAGCACTTTTCCAGTCTCACTTAATACCTGCAAAACTTTTTCCTCAACATCTTTATGTGCAATTGTTTCAGAAATAGTCTTATAGTCTTTTCGGCTTCCTAAGTAAGCTGTTGCTGCATGACCCGTATTAACAGTGAAAAGTTTTCTTTCAATATAAGCTGTTAAATTTCCAACGAAATGCGCTTCTGCAATTACAGGCTTTTCACCTTTAATTTTTGTTTCATCTATAACCCACTCAAAGAATGGTTCTACTAGGACATCCAGCAGCTTATCATTAGATTGATTCGGAACAATTCGGTCCACTGCAGAATCAGGGAACCCAATGTATTCCTCGGCCCATGCTTTTTCTTCATCATTTAAGTTTTCAAACACGAATTTTTTTAATTCTGTGCTGCCGCCTATCATGTTTTCACAAGCAACGATATTTAAGAATTGGCCGTTTTTTGCTTTTCTTGCTTTCAATCCGTCTGCAATCAACGGAGCAATGAACTTTAGGATATTCGGACCAATTGCTGTTGTTACTAAATCAGCAGATGCAATTTCTTCTATTGCAAGCTGAGGATTCGTTTTACTGTTGATTCCCTTAATATTCGACACTGAAAATTGGTCTTTAGCATCGTTTGCCAAGAACACCCGGTAAGTACCCTCTTGATTAATTTCATCAATAATCTTTTCATTTACATCCACAAAGTGAACTTCATAATTTGATTGATGCAACAAAAGACCGATAAAACCTCTTCCAATATTTCCTGCTCCAAAATGGATGGCTTTCATATTAGTTAACCTCGCTTAGAATTGAAATGATTTCCTCTTCTGATTTTGCTTGAACAAGTTTTTCTACATTTTCTTCTTCAGAACATACGATAGCGATTTGAGAAAGGATTTCTAAATGCTCTCCGTCTTTTCCTGCAATACCAACAAGCAACTTAACGATATTGCCGTCACCAAAATCTACACCGTTCGGAACTTGCACTACAGAAAGACCTGATTGAAGAACGGCTGCCTTTGCTTCGTCTGTACCATGAGGAATTGCTAAGAAATTACCCATGTAGGTAGAAGATAACTCTTCTCTTTGCAGCATTGCTGGGATATAATCTGCTGATACATAGCCTTGGTCTACCAATATTTGTCCTGCTAATTTAATAGCCGCTGTTTTTTCAGATACATTGCTGTTTAGGATGATGTTTTCTTTTTTTAATATAGACATTTTGTTGCCTCCTGATTTGTATGAATATAGTTTTTTAAGTATTGGTTGCTTATGAAATGGGCCAACTCTTCCTCTGATCCCTTTTCAAAAATCCTAATGCTTGTTTGCGACTGGATTATAAGGGAACTGATAAAGCTCAGTAATTCCAAAGTTGACGAAGCCAAATCGAAAGGTGCTAACAGTAGTAAAATTCTTGACACCTTTTCGCTTCCGCCATTCATCGACTTTAATTCAAAAGCATTGGTAGTATTTATTATATTAAAAGATGGAAATGCCACTTTCTCACTTCTTGTATGATAGAGGGCAAGTTTTGTATCTGGAATTGCTAAGCCGCCTATCTTCTCTCTTGCCTTGAGTGAGCGTAACACTTCAAAAGCATCGATGATAGAACTTTTTTGCTTCAGCCTTTCCAGCCCATCCTGTAACACACTGGTTAAATCAGCGTCTCTAGCCGCTTCCCACACTTCAAATCTTTTGAGCAGGTCGGCAAGAACTGTGACTTGCTTCCCTAACTGATCAAAGCGATCAAAGCTTAAGGATGATATCTCTATCCCATCACTGGCCGGCTCTGTGACGTCTGTTAATTGCCCGCCTTTTTCCTGTAAGTAGTTTTTGACAGTCTCAAGTTCCTGATTCGTTAAAATCGGACTGACTACAAAGTAATCTCTGTTGATATCCTCAATGGGGATAGTTGATAATATGGCATCATAATCATCAATCACGATGTTTTTCAGTTCAAAGACTGATGCCGTTTTAATTTCAGACAGACCAGGTATTTCATTACCGATTTTCGCAGCAAGCATTTTTGATGTTCCAATTCCACTTGAACAAATAATTAAAACCTTTAATTTAGTAGTAAGCTGCTTAGAACTCAATGCCGAACCGAAATGAAGAACCAAATAACCGATTTCCTCATCTGGAATTTCCAGTTTTGGAAACGTTAATTCTGCTGCTTTTTTTACGACTTTAAAGAGATCATAATAGTCTTGTTTAATATTGCTCAGTAGCGGGTTGGAAATTCTCATTTTTTGCTTCAGCCTGTATAATGCTGGCTGGAGATGTGCCAAAAGCCCTTGAGATAAGGTATCATCCAAAAACCTTGTATGAAGAAGATTCTCCACATTCTTAATTAGGCTCTGTACAATGACAGCTACCTCTATGTTTTCGTCTTTTATTCCTATATCCTTGTCATAGCGGATTTTTGCTCCCCGCAGATGCATTGTTATATAGCCAATCTCTTCATCTGGTATAGCCACTTCAAAGGTCCTTTCAAGACGGTGAGCAATTTTACTGGCGAACTCAAACTCCTTTGTTGTTTTCAGTTCGCTTAGGTAGTCTTCCTGAAGGGTGATATTTTCTCCCCTTTGAATACGTTCCATCGCCAATGCAATATGAACTACCAGTCCTACATATGAACTGTCTGCCAGGCTGTATGGAAGCTCCTCATTAATATCTTCAATAATTCCCTCAATCAAGATAATCTTTTCTTTATGGACGAGACCTAATAATCGTTCTGAGATTGAATCTATTTTATTGGTGGATTTTTTTTGGATATTGTCTCTAACCATCTTTAAAAATTCCGGCACATCAAATCTTTCTGAGATAAGACTCGTTATCGCCTTTCTTTTTGCATCCTCTGAACCTTCTAGCTCAATTCCATAGCCGCGTTTGCGCACAAGCCGCAAATCATATTCTTTTATAATTGGTTCAAGCTTATCCAAGTCATGACTGACGGTTGCCGTTGTCACACCCATATCATTCGCAAGGGAAAATAGTTTCACAGGCTCTTTATTATCTAAAAGTGTGCACAACGCCACAATAAGTCTTTCATCTGGGGTATATTCTGTAAAATCCTGTTTCAGAATGGTGACCCTTAATTGATAGATATCACCTTGTGTACCAATTACCTTTACTCCCACTCCTGCTTTTTTTTGCAGCTTCAAATGAAACGCCTTCAAAACATCTTCAATATTCTTCAGGTCACGATGGATTGTCCGCTCACTCACATTCACAATGTCAGCAAGCTGTTTGATAGTGACATCCTCTTTCATATCTTCAAGCAAAAATTGCAGAATCAGTCTTTCTCTAGCGGAAATAACCATGCCATATCCCCTTGTTTTCTTGACATAATTTAATTATAAATAAGTATTCTTTTAGACTCAAACAGTTGTTAAAGCATTTTTTTCACACTCAATGTTGCCATTATTAAATATTAGAAAACATTGTTTTGTTTAGATTACCCATTATTAACCCTTTTACAACATAAATAAGAGCATCACCTATTAGGCGATGCTCCATTTAACAGCTTTATTTCAAGTTATTGATAATTTCATCATATTTAGGGCTGTTCATAAAGTTTTCTACAGATACATGATGCGCATTTGGAAGCTTCGCAACTGCACGGTCTGTTAAATCTTTATGAGTGATAACAAGATCAGCGTCATTTGGAAGATTGGCAATTGATGTATTTGTTACATCTATACCTTCAATGCCGGCTTTTTTCACTTTATTACGCATGATAGAAGCACCCATTGCACTTGAACCCATTCCGGCATCACAAGCAAAGATGATTTTCTTCACACTTTTGTAGTCGAAATCTGCTGCTTTGTTTGTTGCTTCAGCAGCTTCAACAGCAGCCTCAGCTCCAGTAACAGCAACTGCAACAGAGCTCTTTTTACCTTTTAGCTCTTGCATTTTTTCAGCAGCAGCATTGATGTCTTCTGCTTCACCTTTGCTAGTTTTCAACACGATTGCACCGATTACGAACGAAACAACAGTTGCAACGATAACACCGGCTAATACTCCTAAATGCTCCCCTTTTGGAGACATTGCCATCAAGGCAATAATGCTTCCTGGAGATGGTGTTGCCACAAGTCCTGCATTGAAGATAGTGAATGTGAACACACCACTCATACCTCCCCCAATAACTGCCAGCAGCATTGCAGGCTTCATTAAGATGTACGGGAAGTAAATTTCATGAATACCACCTAAGAAGTGGATGATTGCTGCACCAGGTGCAGTTTGTTTAGATGTACCTTTTCCGAAAATGCTGTATGCAAGTAACACACCCAAACCTGGTCCAGGGTTTGATTCTAATAAGAACAGAATTGATTTTCCTACTTCTTTTGCTTGGTCTACGCCGATTGGACCTAGAATACCTTGGTTGATTGCATTGTTCAAGAACAATACTTTAGCTGGTTCAATGATAATGCTTGCTAGCGGAAGCATATTAGCATCAACAATGAACTCCACTCCGTTAGAAAGCATTTGGCTTATCGCTTGAACTACAGGTCCTACAAACTTAAATGCAAGAATAGTAATAATTGCTCCTAGAATACCTGCTGAGAAGTTGTTCACTAGCATTTCAAAGCCTGCTTTTATTTTGCCTCTGAACAGATCGTCGACCTTTTTGATCAAGTATCCGCCGAGAGGACCCATAACCATCGCTCCAAGGAACATTGGGATATCAGATCCGACAATGACACCCATTGTTGCGATTGCACCTACTACGCCCCCGCGAACATCATATACCATCTTACCGCCTGTGTAACCAATCAGTAATGGCAGCAAGTATTTGATCATTGGATCAACCAGTTGTGCCAATTCTTCATTTGGGAAATATCCTTTAGGTATAAAAAGTGCTGTGATAATTCCCCAAGCGATGAATGCGCCGATATTAGGCATAACCATTCCGCTCAAGTGACTTCCGAAACGCTGTATTTTAACGCGAAAACCTTTGTTATTTTCGTTAGACATTGAATTGTTCACCCCTTATTCTTTCTATACTCATGATAAAGCGGTTTCAGCTAAGTTACAATTTAAACTAAGTATAACTTTGACGGACACAATGTTGACATAATTAAATAGAATGATTCTTTTCCAATTATTAGTTTAAAAAAATACCTATTATTGGATTAATTTACTGTTTTAAACTTTCTAACGCTCCAAATAGCGCATCCCCTGTTATTTTCCGCAAAAAAAGAGGACTTCATGCACGCTGAAGTCCTCTTTAATTAAATTGTTTCTTTTTCAAATGCAGATTTAAATACTTCAATGAAATGGATATGATGTTCTTCAATACTTTTCAGCTTAAAGATATAACCTTCTTCCACAATTTCATCACCTTCGACCGCTTCAAAATTATTTGTCAGGAACCAGCCGCCAATTGTGTCGACTTCCTCCTCTGAAAGATGAATGCCAAGCAGGTCATTAACTTCACTAATTAGTACTTTACCGCTTAATATATAGTGATTTTCTTTCACGTTACGAATTTCCGCTACTTCATCGTCATCGAACTCATCGCGAATATCTCCAACGATTTCCTCCAAAATATCCTCCGCTGTAACAATACCAGAAGTTCCGCCATACTCATCTAGCAAGATTGCCATATGTGTCCGTTCCTTCTGCATCTTAATAAGCAAGTCACGAATAGGTATTGTTTCTATTACACGGATAATCGGCTTCATGTATTTTTCCAGATCCATTTGTTCCTTCTCCTGGATCCTTGCGGTCAAGAATTCTCTAATATTGATTAAACCGATAACATTGTCTTTATCACCATTCACTAATGGATATCGTGTATAATTTTCCTCTTCAAGAATGTCCATGATTTCATCAAAAGTGTTGTCTAAACTGATTGTTACCATCTCTGTACGAGGAACCATAATTTCCTTCGCTATTCTTTCATCGAATTCAAATATATTGTTCACGTATTTTAGTTCATTTTTATTTATTTCACCGCTCTTATAACTTTCAGACATCAAAATACGAAGCTCTTCCTCTGAATGGGCAAGCTCATGCTCCGAGGCAGGCTTTAAGCCAAACATTCCTGTCAAGACACGGGCAGATCCATTCAAAAGCCAAATAAATGGATACAGTATTCTGTAGAACCAAATAATTGGAGGAGCAAACAGCAAGGTAATCATTTCTGCTTTTTGGATAGCGACTGTTTTAGGAGCCAGTTCCCCAACCACAACGTGTATAAAGGTTACAGATACGAATGCTATCCCAAAAGAAAGAATTGTGGAAAGTGATCCAGAAATATGGAACTTTTCGAATACCGGATGAAGAATTGCTTCCACCGTCGGCTCACCAATCCACCCTAAGCCAAGTGCTGTAACTGTGATACCAAGCTGACATGCAGATAAGTATTCATCAAGGTGAGTAGTTACTCTTTTCGCAGCTAAAGCCCCTTTTCTTCCTTCTGCAACCAGCTGATCTATCCTCGATCCTCTTACTTTGACGATCGCAAACTCCGTTGCAACAAAAAATCCTGTAAAAGCTATAAGTATTGCGAATAAAATTAAATTAAAAATTTCCAATGAACAGCCTAAAAAGGCTTACACCTCCTGATATTATAAGAAAATTAGCTTAAAGCAGCAGCAATGTCTGCAAGGAAGGAAAAACTCTCATGTGGAATAGTATTTCTAACTTCCTTCTTTTTATGTCGGCGGCCACCCTCCACTTTTTCTAGGGTCAGTCCTGAATTTTGGACCTTATTCCCGGTTTTAGACAGCGGTGTTACGGCCATACCCGTTTTGCGTCATTACACGGCTTGGTCTGTTCCTAATTATAAGCTTTTCTTCTTCCATCACTTCATCTATATGATGAAATTTTCAGCAGTTTCATGGTACTCACTAAATTGAGCAAACGTTCGAGATGGAGAGACTTAGGTCCGTGTAATGATCTATGATTAGTATATCAATCTTTAATTGCACAGCCCCATTTCTTCCACCCCCCTAAAAAAACTTTTTACTTTAATGAAATAATTATATATTCGAACACAAATAATATTCAAGAAAAAAACCTTTCCACCTCTTTATAAACAGCTGAATTACAGGATTAATTTTTGGAAACAGCGTTTACATTTGACTTAATCCTCTATAATGGCCTATAATAGAGTCATGTTACTCAATACCGTGTTTTTTATATGTTGAGTTACATTAAATTCAAAGGAGCAAAAGAATATGGAAGTTGTAGAGGCAATTAAGGACTTAAAGCAGATAAACAGTATGAAACGCCACTTAAAGAAGCAGTCAGAACGAGACTACTTGCTGTTTTTGCTTGGCATCAATACCGGTTTGACGATTACGGAGCTTTTGGATATACGTATCTCTGATCTTCTTGAAGAGAAAGGGATACGCGATTTCTACACGATTAAAAAGGACGCTCTTCGGGATGAACGCAAGGTGTATTTAAACCAAAAAGTCAAAAAGGAGATACTTCACTATATCCAAGTCAGCCACCTTGAACCAGAAAGCTATTTATTCCAATCGAAGAAATCCAAAAATCATTTAAGCAGGCAGCAGGCATACAGGATTATCCATCAGGCTGCAGAAGCTTTAGGTATCGGCTCCAATATCGGAACAAACTCGATGCGAAAGACCTTTGGTTATCATGCTTACAAGCGAGGTGTTGCCATTTCCTTGCTGCAGAAGCACTTTAACCATTCCACTAAACAAGAAACATATAGGTTCCTTGGAATTAACAAAGAGGAGGTAGCCACTCCTCGCATTGATGTAAACTTATAAAATTATTAAGGAGGAAAGAAAAATGAATATCAGAGAGACTGAACTCCCTGGCATTGGAAAAAAATTCGAACTAGTAACTAAAAATAACGATAAGGTAGTGATCGTCATTCACGATGACGGCAGACGCGAGATTTATCATTTTGATGATGATGACCATGAGGAAAGCATCTCCAGCGTTACTTTCAACGATTCAGAGTCAAGACAAATTGCCGGAATACTAGGCGGGTTAGCATACAAACCTAAAGCGCTAGAAACAATTGAGATGGCGTTTAATGACCTGATTATTGAATGGTACAAAGTAGAGCGCGGTTCTAAAGCAGCTCACCACACAATCGGAGATATGGATATTCGCAGCAATTACAATGTAAATGTCATCGCCATCATGAAAAAAGGAGCAGATAAAATGTTGAGCCCTGGTCCTGAGACATTAGTTGAAGCAGGAGACACACTTGTTATTTCTGGTGAAAGACAACATTTAAAAAGACTAATACTTGAGCAACTGACTAATAGCACTGGAGGTGACACCTAATGGATCACTTAGTTTTTGAAGTTGGTACCGCACTGCTTCTAGTTGCCCTTGCAGCCATATTAGCAGGTAAACTGAAGTTCTCTATCATTCCATTTTTAATCATTGTCGGCATGCTGGTTGGCCCCCATGCACCCCACTTCGGAATCATTGACCTCCGATTTATTGAAAGTGCCGAAATCATTAACTTCATGGGCAGAATCGGAGTTTTATTCCTCCTGTTTTATTTAGGATTAGAATTCTCCGTTGGCAAACTGATTAAATCAGGTCGTTCCATCGTCACTGCCGGCACCATATATATAGTAATTAACTTCTCACTAGGTCTCCTATACGGATTCTTGAATGGCTATAATCTAATCGAGGTCCTTATCATTTCAGGTATTATCACTATTTCCTCAAGCGCAATAGTCGCCAAGGTACTTGTCGATTTACGCAGAACAGGTAATGCAGAGACAGAACTTATCTTAGGAATTATTATGTTCGAAGATATCTTCCTTGCTGTTTATTTATCTGTCATTTCCGGACTCGTTTTAGGCGACTCCACATCAATTGGCGGTACGCTGCTTAGCATTGGAACAGCTTTAGGATATATGCTGCTGTTTTTCATTATCGCTCGCAAAGGCGCACCTTTATTAAATAAGCTGCTTGATATCTCCTCAAACGAAATCTTTATTATTGTCATCTTTGCAGCACTCTTTTTTGTTGCTGGCTTCTCGGAAACAATTCATGTTGCAGAAGCCATCGGCGCATTGCTATTAGGACTGGTGTTCTCTGAAACAGAGCACAGCCATCGTATTGAACAGCTTGTTGTTCCATTCCGTGACTTCTTCGGAGCTATATTCTTCTTTAGCTTCGGTTTGACGATTGATCCATTTGAATTAGGCGGCGCTATTTGGTTTACACTCGGAGCTGTCATCCTGACGATTATTGGTAACTTCGTTGCAGGTATGATCGCAGGCAGAAGAACAGGTTTATCCCACAAGGCCTCTGCCAATATTGGGTTAACAATAGTTTCCCGCGGTGAATTCTCCATTATCGTTGCTAACTTAGGAATTGCTGGCGGACTTATGCCAATGCTTAAACCATTTTCCGCTCTTTACGTATTAATGCTAGCCATTTTAGGCCCAATACTGACAAAAGAGTCATCAAAAATATTTAATATATTAAATAAAGTCTTTAAATGGAAAAAAGTTGATACAAAAAAGAAAAAAACTAACCAAATATCGTAAGTTTTTGTTATGATATCCTCCCATATAAGGTAGAATTAAGATAAAGATGTATAACAATAAGGGTCAGGAGAAGGAGAATGGAGTTAGTAAACAAGTTAATAGCAAATAAAAGCGCAAAACGTTTTGTCATTTTTGGGTTGCTTATTTTGGGGATTTACCTGTTAAGAAGTATGGTTAATCTGATGCTTTTCACCTTTATCCTTTCATTTCTAATGGATAGGCTGGAAAAAATCATCTCTAAAAAAATACCGATTAAGCGCAACATCATTGTCAGCCTGCTTTACCTCATAACAATCAGTTTATTATCTTACGGCTTTATTAAATATTTGCCGATGCTCATTGAAGAAATTACAGCATTGGTCAGACAGCTGATGGATTTTTATTCACAGCCTCATGATAATGCAGTCTTAGACTATATTGTAAAGGCGATTCAAGCGAGGGACATCGACAGCTATTTAGAACAAGGGCTCGGCGTTATCGTCGTTTACTTTACAACTATCAGTCATTTCAGCATCCAGTTCTTGCTAGCGATTATTTTAAGCTTTTTCTTCCTGCTGGAAAAGCCAAGACTCATTAAATATAAAGAAAACTTCAAGACAAGCAAAATTGCTGCTTTTTATAACGAAATAGCGTTCTTCGGAAAGAAATTCGTACTGACTTTCGGAAAAGTTTTGGAAGCACAGTTTATTATTGCTTTAGTCAATTGTGTGCTAACAACAATCGGTTTATGGATATTAGGTTTTCCCCAATTGCTCGGCCTGTCGATCATGGTCTTCCTGTTTGGTCTGATACCAGTTGCAGGGGTAGTTATATCATTAATCCCACTTTTGACAATTGGCTACACGATCGGCGGTTATATGTATATAATTATCCTCATTATATTCATTTGTATTATCCATGCATTGGAAGCCTATGTCCTTAACCCTAAACTAATGTCTTCTAAAACAGACCTACCTGTATTCTTTACATTTATTGTCCTTATTTTCTCAGAGCATTTCTTTGGAGTCTGGGGACTAATTCTTGGAATACCGGTATTCGTCTTCCTGCTCGATATCCTTCAAGTGCAAAGCATTCATACGGAGGATGAATAAAAAAGTCGATGGCATAAGCCATCGACTTTTTTATTAGATTTTCATGATTCCGCCAGTGCTTGCGGAAGTAACCAATTTGGAGTATCGAGCAAGGTAGCCTGTTTTAACCTTCGGCTCAAACCCTTTCCACTCTGACTTCCTTCTTTCCCATTCTTCATCATCTACGATTACATCCATTGTACGGTTTTCAATATCAATAACAACGTGATCGCCGTCTACTACGAATGCAAGCGGACCGCCTTCAGCAGCTTCTGGGGAAGCATGACCGATTGATAAACCGCGGGAAGCTCCCGAGAAACGTCCATCAGTAACAAGTGCCACTTTTGGCCCAAGACCCATACCGACAATTTGTGATGTCGGAGCAAGCATTTCCGGCATTCCCGGTCCGCCTTTCGGTCCTTCATAACGAATGATTACAACATGACCGGGCTGTACCTTGCCTTTTGAAATACCTTCAAGGGCATCTTCTTGCGATTCAAAACAAATAGCAGGTCCTTCATGTTTTGTAATGCCATTTTGTACCCCGCCGGTTTTGATGATTGCGCCATCTGGAGCCAAATTTCCAAACAATACGGCCAATCCGCCTTTTTCCGTATGCGGGTTATCAATCGGACGGATAACATCGTAGTTCTGCACTTCACATCCAGCGATATTTTCTCCGAGTGTTCTGCCGGTTACAGTCAATGTATCTAAATGAAGAGCATCCTCTTTTTTCGACAGCTCATTAAGCGCTGCAGAAACTCCACCTGCTTCATGTAAATCTTCAATATGCACATCAGAGGAAGGAGCCAGTTTCGACAGATGCGGAACTCTGCTTGCCACTTCATTGATTCTTTCAAGCGGATAATCGATTCCTGCTTCGTTAGCCAATGCCAATGTATGCAATACAGTGTTTGTCGAACCGCCCAATGCCATGTCCAATGCAAAGGCATTATCGATTGCCTTTTCTGTCACAATATCTTTCGGTTTAATGTCTCTTTCAATTAAGGTCATAAGCTGCTTGGCAGATTTTTTCACAAATTCCCTGCGCTCTGGTGCAACAGCTAAAATAGTCCCGTTTCCTGGCAACGCTAGTCCTAAAGCTTCTGCTAAACAGTTCATAGAATTTGCTGTAAACATACCCGAGCATGAACCGCAAGTCGGACAGCCAAATTGTTCTAATTCAAGCAAACCCTTTTCATCAATTTTACCTGATTGAAAAGCTCCCACTCCTTCAAATACGGATGATAGAGAGATTTTTTTGCCATCGCTTGTCACCCCGGCCTTCATCGGTCCACCGCTGACAAACACTGTTGGAATGTTTAGGCGCATCGCAGCCATCATCATTCCTGGTGTGATTTTGTCACAGTTTGGGATACATACCATACCGTCAAACCAGTGAGCTGAAACTACTGTTTCAATAGAATCTGCGATGATCTCCCGGCTTGGAAGAGAATATCTCATCCCAATATGCCCCATTGCAATACCATCATCCACCCCAATAGTATTCATTTCAAACGGTACGCCACCTGCTTCTCTAATCGCTTCTTTTACAATTTTCCCGAACTCTTGCAAATGCACATGTCCTGGAACAATATCAATATATGAATTCACGACTGCAATAAATGGTTTATTAAAATCCTCTTCTTTTACACCAGCTGCTCGCAATAGGCTTCTGTGCGGCGCCCGGTCGAAACCCTTTTTAATCATGTTGCTTCTTAACTCTGCCACTTTTACCCCTCCATTTTTCCGATTAAAACGAATTATCTGTATATTTAAACTTTAAATCATTGTAACACTATCATAGAAAAATTGGTATAATTTCTTCTCAACGTTTTTGAGAAAAAATATACCGGCTGAAATCATGACCTTCATTACACTTAACGTTAAGTATACTAACATGGAAGAGTTAACGAGAATAATACCCTTTGTTTTTCATATTGCTATTTTAGTATTCCGAAATAATATTAAACACACCAAAAAGAGCACCCTTCCTTCAAAGGGCGCTCATTATCTAATCAGGAAAAGATTTTGCTGATACTTGTAATTTCCTCGTCTGTCAAAGTGACATCTAATGTCCGTAAATTGTTCTGCAACTGAGCAACTGTTTTTGCTCCTGGAATTATGACATCTACTGCCTGCTGCTCCAACAGCCATGCCAATGCCAAATGTGTTGCTTCAAATCCTTTTTCTTCAGCCAGCTTCTTTAATTGATCGACTTTTTCGAGATTTTTAAGGAAAGCTTCCCCTTGGAAAAGTGGATCCTTTGCACGGATATCATCAAACTTCGCATCTTTAGAGAATTTGCCTGTCAAAAGTCCTGATGCCAAAGGGAAATATGGTACAAAGCTTATCCCATTTTCCGCACAATACGGTAAAAAGAAGTTTTCGGCTTCTCTCTTCAACAATGAATACTCTCCTTGGAACACTTCTAAATAGCCATCTTTGTTAAATTCCTGCAATTGTTCCTCGTTTAAGTTAGACGCACCGACTGCCCCGATTTTCCCTTCATCCTTCAGTTCCTTTAAAGTTCCAGCCACTTCAGCCAGCGGAGTAACACCATCTGGATAATGGACATAAAACAAATCAATAAAATCTGTCTGCAGTTTTTTCAAACTTTCTTCTACTGAATCTCTCAAGAAATGACGGCTATTATCCAGAACAATTTTGCCGTCCACTACTTTATGGGCAGCTTTGCTGGCAATAGTAATTTTATCCCTAATTCCCCGTTCTTTGAGCACTTCTCCAATTAGCTCTTCTGATTTCCCCAGCCCATAAATAAACGCAGTGTCTATAAAGTCTACTCCCGCATCTAAGGCTGCATTCACTACTTCTTTCCCAGTTTCATCTTTTAAGTTCGGAAATAAATTATGCCCTCCAACTGAGTTTGCTCCGTACCCTAGCTTTGTGACGTTCATTGATGATTTGCCAATTTGAATCTTGCTACTCAAAATGATCCATCTCCTTATTTCCAAATTTGGGGTTCGTAAGGAAATCAATAGATTCCTATGAAGAATATGACCCTTCTTTTCTATTATGGGAATCATTGGATAAATAGTAAAGCAATCTGCTTCCTGCATTTTTCGGCTTCTACTTTAATTTGCCTGGCCATATATATATAATGTAGTTATAACACGAAAGGATTTTGAGTTTGAAAGTGTACATACCAAAAAAAATCATTTTACTCACTTTTCTGGCTCTTTTATTTATCATTTGGATTCAGACGGATATTGAATTAACTCTCAATTTTCCAATAATCCTCCTAATGCTAGTGCCAGTTTGGATTTACTTCAGAATATATCGTGCAAAGAAAAAACAATTTGTTGCTGCTAAAAGAGAATGGCTCGTCAATATCTTTTTTCTCTACTTATTGATGGTCATGTATGTGACGCTTAATCCGTTCCATTTCACTCCTCCCGGCAATAGAGAGAATATTAACTTGATTCCATATGTGCAAATACTTTATCAATATCAAAATAAGCCCCCCATATTCTGGATGCTTTATACCATTGGCAACATCATTATGTTTATCCCTTTCGGAATGTTGTTCCCTGCTATTTACCGCAGACGTTTTAAATGGCTTGCAACGTTTTTTCTAGGTGCATTTACTTCACTGGTAATTGAAGTTACACAATACTTCTTTACTGTAAACCGTGCAGCAGATATAGATGACTTCATCTTAAATGTAATAGGGACTTTGTTAGGATATATTCTGTTCAGATTCACCAAAAAATTTACAAAAAGGTATCAGCCGAAGGTCCCTGTCTTTCACGTGATAAATAAAAAATAACCACGCTGCCTTATGCAGTGTGGTTATTTTATTTGTTACCTGTCTTCCCCAATGATTCTAACTTCTGTTTCTAAGTTAACATCATAATTCTCTTTGACTGTGTTTTGCACATGTTTGATAAGAGAAATATAATCATCAGCAGTCGCATTATCCACATTGACAATAAATCCTGCGTGTTTTGTAGATACTTGTGCTCCGCCTATTTT
>JAPSHL010000022.1 GCA_031179905.1 Bacillus sp. (in: firmicutes)
ACGCCTTCTAAGCGTACGGTCGGGAGTTCGAATCTCTCCTGGGACGTCCTTAAAAAAACACTTACGAATTTATTCGTAAGTGTTTTTTTTACTCACAATATCTTTATCTAATTCCTTTATTATGGTAATTTTAGTGTATTATCAAAAAGGGAGAAGTATTTTATGAAGCATTTGACTGCAGCTATTTATCTTTCTTTAGGCATATTATTATTATCATTCTGTAATTTTAGTGGTTTTTATCCTATAGTTGGATATAAAGTCTTTGTATTCGTTATTATGCTTATTGGATTTTGTTATCTTATTTCTGCAATAAAAGACTATTTAAAGAGACACTATGCAGATGATGGCAGTAAAATGTAGAGCTGAAAGCCCCTCTCGTTTGAGAGGGGCTTTTTGGATTTATATTGTAAATCCAAGAATACGGACATTGCTTACCATTGGCTTGCATTGGTGAGCTGCTTCTTCTCACGAATAAGTTTTCGACAAATAGATTAATTGTAAAGGCTAAATAAATCATTGAAAAGGCATGTCGGTAATTCAGGAGTAAGTTAATAGTCAACCTTTGTATTTTAAATATTCAGCCCATAGTTACGCAATTGGAAAAACCTCCTAGAAGACTATGTGCAGTTCAAAACTTCAAAGAACTTGTCTATTTCCTAAAAGGGGAACTTCGAAAAATGAAGAAAACGATCAGGGGGGAGATTAAATAAAGAACAGCCTATTTTACTGTTTTTAAAACTCGTACTAGCTTTATGTCAGGATTTTTCCGCTGTTTCTGCACCTTTTTTATTCCTTCTGTGCCAACAATGCTGCCAATCATACTGATAATTATGCTCGAACACATCCATTGCAAGGCATAATAAATGCCAGACCCGACCATTATATCGAGAATCATTAACCTTTTAATCACAGCACCCTCTACAAAGACAACAAGAAATGCCTGTTCATTTTTTTTAGCCAATTAATTCACTCCTTCTACGTTTAGATTATGAACTGCACAGCTTGGCATATTCGATAAGAAAAAAACATCCCAACGTTCAGGACCCTTTAATTTAACTTGGAGGATATTTCTTTTAAAATTTTCCCTTCAT
Source organism: Bacillus sp. (in: firmicutes) (assembly GCA_031179905.1). Taxonomy (GTDB): domain Bacteria; phylum Bacillota; class Bacilli; order Bacillales; family Cytobacillaceae; genus Niallia. The sequence goes on from JAPSHL010000022.1 coordinate 1,092, forward strand.
TATCTTCTGAAATGTAGAGAGGATAATAAGCCGCCCTAAAATTGGTATACATTTCATTAGTAAATGGATGACTGAAGAAGTTTCCCTGCCAATAAAATAGCTTGTTTGTATGTATGTTCTCCTATCCGTATCCTTTCGATTTTAATTTCAATATATTGTAAGTGTATTAACAGGAAAATAATACATTGAGAAGGAATTATATTAACAGAAACTTCTCTGATAACTTAAAGAATGGAGAGAGTAGAATGGAAATAAATACTTCAAGGCTGATGATCCGCAAGTTCAGCACTAATGATTGGCAGGATGTATTCCGTTACACTTCCAACAGTGAGGTGATGCACTATATACCAGAGGGTGTAATGACTGAAGAGAAAGCAAAACAATTTGTTTTGACAAATCGAGGAGAAAACGCCGAATACTTTCCTGTTATATTGGCAGAGGAAAACAAGTTGATTGGCCATCTCGTGTTTTTTAAGTACTTCGGTGCACATACATATGAAATCGGCTGGGTGTTTGATCCTGATTACTGTAACAAAGGCTATGCATCTGAAGCAGCGAAGGCTATGTTGGCATATGGATTTGAACATATGAAGCTCCATCGTATTATCGCGACATGCCAGCCAGAAAATATTCCTTCTTATAAAGTGATGGAGAAGATTGGAATGCGCAGAGAAGGATATTTTAAAAAATGCATTCCAGCAGGGGATGGCTGGTGGGATGAATATTATTATGCGATTTTAAGAGAGGAATGGAAGTGAGTTTCTAGTTATAGCTTACTTCCATTCAGGAGGGTTTTCATAAGTACAAGCTCCATCGGCCGATTAACCCCTGAACCATTCACAGCCTTTCACTCTGTGTTGCGCATTAAGTAATAAATAAGCAGTTTCTGTGTGTTGCTCTTGAGGCTTTTATTATAAAAGCGGTGGGGTTCATGAAATTCCCGGCAGTAAAAATCATACTCCGTAGCAAGGCCGTCATTTTTGCCGCGCTGTACTTTCAGTTGCTTCCTTTTCATATCCTCCTTAATTACTTTCAAGTCTGCCTGGACCTGCAGCATTGTATGTTCAATGAGATTTAAATATACATTTTTGATTTTAAAGGCAGTATCCTCTATTTTTTTGCGGTCGTATTCCAATACAGATAATACAAGTGCTAGGTGCACGGATTGGCTGATAATCTTTCGGTCTGATTCAAGTATTGCTGTCATGAGCCCAAACTCCTATTCCGCTCGTTTTGCTGCGAGAAGATTACCGAATGGTACGTAATGAATATAGTGCTCTATATCCTTTATCCGCAGTTCTTTTTTTATATAGTCGATAAAAACAGTCGTTCCATAAAGCGAATGAATGGATTCAGCGGATATTAGCTTATATTCAAGTTTCCAGTTGTACTCCATTGCTTCATGTATAAGCATGTCGATGTCTGCAGAGAAAGCTTCTTTTGTCTCCGCCCTGCTCCTAATGGTATTAATCTTTCCCGGCTGTTGCAGAGTTATCATTGCAGTCCATTTAATTCTTCCTTTGTCTTTAATCAAGTTATCCATCTCCTTTTGCTCTAAGTAAAATATACCAGAACAAACGTTCTTAATCAAGATTGATTTGGAACGTTTGTTCGTATATAATATATGCAAGAAGGGAGTGAAATATTAGGTGAATCGTCAACTGGAAAGAGCTTTAAAGGAAAACAGGGAAATTGAGATCATTTATATGAGTGGTAATGAAACCTTCTCCAAAAGGACTATAATTGTTCGGGAGGTAAAGGGGAACTATATTAAGGCATTTTGTCTGCACAGAAAACAGCCTAGGATATTTAAGTTGGATTCAATCCTTGCAGCCTTTTATCCTGGAGTGAAAGGAAGAAAAAATGCATAAAAAAACCCCTGTGAAAGGGATTTATCGTTTTCTAGCAATTCGGAAGCCATTGTCAATCTTGTCAAAGCCGATGTGAGGATAATAGGACATTGCACCTGGTGCTGAAAGGAGAATCAGAGTAACTTCCTCCCCGATATGCTCTTGCAGAAGACGGATCAGGGTCTTGCCGATTCCATCTTTTTGATATTTTTTATCTACAGCCAAATCAGAAAGATAGCAGCAATAGCTGAAATCTGTCACTGCCCGTGCCACCCCTACCAATTGCTCCCCGCTCCATGCGGTCAACAGGATATCGGCATGCGCAATCATCTTCTCAAGCCGTGAATAATCATCTGTTGGACGTATAAGGCCGGACGCTAGGAAAACCCGTGAAAGCTGTTCAGGTGTTATTGCTTCATTGTATTTGTATTCAATAGTGTTTACTGCTGTCATTATATACTCCTCCTATAGGTTTTTTATTTTATTATATAGTGAAAGGGCTGGTTTTGGAGGAATAAAATTCCTTTTAATGATAACTTTTTAAATTTTCTATAAATATTCTTATCTTGATATAACAATAGCCTGTTTTCTGCTTTTTCGTACTCAAACCTGTACGACTCTTAGGAATAGTATAATGCGATACTTTTGTTACATCATTTGTCAGTTTATCTAAAATTTATTTTAGTCTATTAGTTAAAATGGGAAAAAAAACTAGTGTAATCGGTTAGGAAATGGTGAATTGGATATATTGTAGATATACCCTATCGTTTTTGTAAAAAAGTTCACAAATTGTTCATAAAATACTTGCAAACGCTTACTAATTATAGTGTATACTATACATATAGTAAATTCTAACTATAAAAATAATTTGTGAATATAGATGGAAAACATAGGAGAATAAAGAGAAAGGAGAATATAGGGTGATCTTAAAAGAGCTGGCAAGAAATCGCCAATTAGTCATTAACTACTATAAAAATGGCCTCTTGCAGACATGCAAAGGAAATGTTGAAATGCTGAATCTGCATGAACAAACAATTGGTCTGAAAGATGAAAAGGAAAATATCTTGCAGATAAAATTATCTTGGATTCATGATATTACACCAACAGCAGGTTAAACATAAAATAAATTGCAACCGCTTTCCTTAGGGAGGCGGTTCTTTTACAAAAAAACCTTGTTAGAAAATCTGACAAGATAATATACAGGACTCTAATTATCGTATTATAATGAATTTCCAATATTAAGAATATATAAGTCACAGAATGGAAGTAATAGCAAGGGTTGGTTTAATAATTCAGAATAAAAAAATTTTTTATAAATTTATAAAGTACAGGCATTATTTATTTATCAATATTGTAAGCGTTTACTGAACATTACTTTTTATTTGAATTATCGAACAATTCTTAAAAAGGGTGTTGACTCTTGTTTCAAATCGGCGTAAGATAACCTCAACAAAAGCAAAACTGAGCAGGTCAACACAGCTTATACTTTGTTCAAAACCATTTGAAATGCTGTTATGAAAACTATGCCTAATAAAAGATAATGAAAAATACGATGATGAGGATAAGTAGTTTCTAATTTTTGGATTCCACAGAGAGCCGGTGGTTGCTGAGAACCGGTGAAGCCGATTAGAAATGAACTCACCTCTGAGTGTTAGCTTGAAACACATTAGTGAAGTAGAGTTGACCGAGTGACACGCCACTCGTTACCAAAAAACGAACGAACTGTTCATTGAGTGCATACATGTTTTCATGTATGAATGAGGGTGGTACCGTGGAGAAGCTGAAATAGCCTTTTCACCCCTTTTGTCTACTTATAAAGTAAACATTGGGGGTGTGAAGGCTTTTTTTGATATAGTTCTCTATTGAAATAACACTAATCGCATATTGGTCATTGGAAAAAAAACCACTTTAATAAGGAGGTTATATTGATGATACAGAAAACCGCCTTTGAAGAGACGAAGGCTAAAACGAAGCCGTTAACTGGTGCAGATCTTTTGCTGCAAGCTTTGGAAAGAGAAAATGTGGAGTGTATTTTTGGTTATCCAGGAGGAGCAGTCCTTCCTATTTATGACAAAATATATGATTCAAAGATATTCCATGTTCTTCCAAGACATGAACAAGGCGGCATACACGCGGCAGAGGGCTATGCACGAATTTCTGGAAAACCAGGTGTTGTCATTGCCACTTCAGGACCCGGTGCAACAAATATTGTGACTGGCCTTGCTGATGCAATGATGGATTCGTTGCCGCTTGTTGTTTTTACAGGACAGGTAGCTACAGGAGTAATCGGGACAGATGCTTTCCAAGAGGCAGATATTCTTGGAATTACAACACCGATTACAAAATATAATTGTCAAATCAGAAATTTGGAAGATATACCGAGAATCGTAAAGGAAGCTTTTTATATCGCGACAAGCGGAAGGCCGGGTCCAGTTCTCATCGATGTGCCGAAAGACATTGCTGCAACTGTGACAAAAGAGCCGCGGGACCAGGAAGTGGACTTGCCGGGTTATCAGCCTACAACAAAGCCGAATTATCTGCAAATTAGAAAGCTGACAGAAGCTGTCAGTTCAGCAAAGAAACCAGTTATCCTTGCTGGAGCAGGTGTTATCTTTTCAAAGGCATCTCAAGAGCTAAAAAGCTATGCTGAACAGCAGCAAATACCAGTTGTTCACACATTGCTTGGTTTAGGAGGGCTGCCTGAAGATAACCCCTTGTTTGTAGGAATGGGCGGAATGCATGGCTGTTATGCAGCAAACATGGCTTTATATGAGTGTGACTTGCTCATAAATGTTGGCGCAAGATTTGATGACCGCTTAACGGGTAATCTGCAGCACTTTGCACCAAATGCAATCAAAGCACATATTGACATTGATCCAGCTGAAATCGGCAAAATCATCCCGACAAAAATACCTATTGTTGCAGATGCTAAAGAGGCGTTAACAGAACTAATCAGCCAAAATGGCAAGCAATCTGAGCATAATGAATGGCTGGAAAAGATTGAAAATTGGAAAAAAGACTACCCTTATTATTACGAAAATTCCGACAAGTTAAAGCCTCAGCAGGTACTTGAACTTCTTCATGAGAAAACAAACGGTGAGGCAATTGTCACAACAGATGTTGGGCAGCATCAAATGTGGGCAGCACAGTACTATCGCTTCAAAAACCCTAACAAATGGGTCACTTCAGGTGGATTGGGCACAATGGGCTTCGGTTTGCCATCAAGTATTGGAGCACAAATTGCCGATAAGGATGCAACAGTCCTATCTATCAGCGGTGACGGCGGTTTTCAAATGTGCAGCCAGGAATTGGCACTTATCAGGGAACTGAACTTGCCAATTAAAATCATCATTTTCAATAACCAAGCACTTGGAATGGTGAGACAATGGCAGGAATTCTTTTACGAATCGCGGTTCTCCCACAGTAAAGAATCGGTTCAGCCGTCCTTTGTCAAGCTTGCTGAAGCATATGGAATTAAAGGGTATCAAATAGCAAATGTTGAGGATGCCGAAAAAGTATTGGACGAAGTGCTTCATACAAGGGAGCCAGTTGTCTTAGACTTCCGGATTGACCCAAATGAAAATGTTTATCCAATGATTGCTCCAGGCAAAGGTTTACACGAAATGGTGGGGATGAAACCATGAAAAGAATAATCAGTTTAACAGTTCTGAATAAATCAGGCGTTTTAAACCGTATTACTAATCTATTTTCGAAAAGAAACTATAATATCGAGAGCATTTCTGTCGGTCATACCGAGCAGGAAGGTGTCTCACGAATCACATGTGTTGTGCATGTTGAGAGCGAAGGGGTCATTGAACAGGTGACAAAACAGCTAAACAAACAAGTCGATATCTTAAAGGTTGTCGATATTACTGACCAGGCTATCGTCGAAAGGGAACTCGCACTTATTAAAGTGCTTGCTACACCTTCCACAAGAAATGAGCTTTATTCCTTGATTGAACCTTTTCGGGCATCTGTAATCGATGTGAGCAAAGAGAGCCTTGTTATTCAAATAACCGGCGAATCTTCAAAGGTAGAAGCATTTATCGAGTTGATAAGGCCATATGGAATTAAAGAAATTGCCAGAACAGGAACAACAGCATTCCCACGAGGGTCTCAGAAAAACGCTAGTCAAAGAAACCATTACTCTATTGTTTAATTAAATTTATATAAAAACAAATCTACTAATAAGGGAGAAATTAAAATGGCGAAAATGTACTATAACGGAGATGCAAGCTTAGGATATTTTGAAGGAAAAACAGTTGCTGTAATTGGATATGGATCACAAGGTCATGCACATGCCCTAAATATGAAAGACAGCGGAGTAAATGTAATCATCGGTTTAAGACAAGGAAAATCATGGGATAAAGCAGCTGAAGATGGCTTTGACGTTTATTCAGTAGGTGAGGCAACAGCTAAAGCAGATGTCGTAATGATTTTGCTTCCAGATGAGCAGCAAACAAAGGTTTATAACGAAGAAATTAAACCGAATCTTAACAACCAAGCATTGATGTTTGCACATGGCTTCAATATTCATTTCAGCCAAATCGTTCCGCCATCTTCCAGTGACGTGTTGTTGGTAGCTCCAAAAGGTCCAGGTCACTTAGTAAGAAGAACGTTTGAACAAGAAGCTGGAGTGCCTGCATTATTTGCCATCTATCAAGATGTTACTGGCGAAGCTAGAGAGCTTGCATTAGCTTACGCAAAAGCAATCGGAGCATTGCGTGCAGGAGCACTTGAAACAACATTTAAAGAAGAAACAGAAACAGACCTATTTGGTGAGCAAGCTGTGTTGTGCGGCGGATTGACTGCACTAGTGAAAGCTGGATTTGAAACATTGGTTGAAGCAGGTTATCAGCCTGAATTAGCATACTTCGAATGTTTGCACGAGCTGAAGTTGATTGTTGACTTAATGTATGAAGATGGAATGGCTGGAATGAGATACTCTATTTCTGACACAGCACAATGGGGAGATTTCGTAACAGGACCAAGAATCGTGACAGAAGATGTGAAGAAAGAAATGAAAGCTGTACTGACAGACATTCAAGAAGGAAAGTTTGCAAAAGGCTGGATCTTGGAAAACCAAGCGAACAGACCTGTATTTAATGCTATCAATGCTAGAGAAAGCGAGCATTTGATTGAGACAGTCGGTAAAGAGCTTCGTTCTATGATGCCGTTTGTAAAAAGCTCACGCAAAAAAGAAGTGGTTGGAAGCGGCCAAAAGTAAATCTAATCTCATTGGTTATGCCGGAGTGAGCATGAACAAAGACGGTGCAGGGTTAACCCCCTGGACCGTTATCTACAAAAAAACAAACACTGGCTTTTCATGTATGGGCTTAGGAGGTCGCAATAAATGAAGAAGAAAATTGCCGTATTGCCGGGAGATGGCATCGGACCAGAAATCATACAAGGTGCAATTGATGTCTTGCAGGTAATTGAAGCAAAATTTGGCCACTCTTTTGAGTATGAATATGCTAATATTGGCGGCTGTGCCGTTGATCAAGAAGGAACTCCTTTATCAGACAAAACAATCGAGCTTTGTAAATCAAGCGATGCGATTATGCTTGGAGCAGTTGGAGGCCCGAAATGGGATAATATTCCTGTTTCACAAAGACCAGAACAAGGTCTGCTTCGAATCAGGAAAGAATTGAACCTTTTTGCGAACTTAAGACCAACAAAATACTTTGAAAGTTTGGCGGATGCTTCCCCGCTGCGCCAAGAAGTTATTAAAGATGTTGACTTAATAATGGTAAGGGAACTGACAGGCGGAATTTATTTTGGCACTCCTAGTGAAAGAAGAACAATTGACGGAGAAGCTGGAGCTATTGATACACTTCTTTACACGAAGGAAGAAATCGACCGTGTTTTGAAAAAAGCATTCGAAATAGCGCAAACTAGATCTAAAAAGGTTACCTCTGTTGATAAGGCGAATGTGCTGGAGTCAAGCAGACTTTGGAGAGAATGTGCTACTGAGATGGCAGCGAAATATCCTGATATTAAACTCGAGCATATGCTGGTTGACAATGCAGCAATGCAACTTATCAGCAATCCAAGACAGTTTGATGTTGTAGTTACAGAAAATATGTTTGGAGATATCTTAAGTGATGAGGCAAGTGTATTGACAGGATCACTAGGAATGCTTGCATCGGCGAGTATTTCACAGTCTGGCCCATCCCTTTATGAACCAATTCATGGTTCGGCTCCAGATATTGCTGGACAGAATATTGCCAATCCACTAGCAACAATCTTGTCTGCAGCAATGATGCTTCGCCTGTCCTTTCAAATGGAGAAGGAAGCGCAATCTATAGAAGATGCAGTAAATCAGGTGCTGACCCAGGGGTACCGCACGAAGGATATCCTGTCTGCAGACACTACATTGCTTACTACTTCACAAATGGTGGAGCAAGTAAAAACGACGATTATCGAAACACTTGAAACAGTCGAAACAAGATAAATAGAGAGAATGGTAAGAAAATTGGAGAAATAAAAGGATAATAATATATATAGAAGAAAAAAGTCGAAAGAAAGGGGAGGACCATAATGGGCAAGTCCATTATTGAAAAAATCTGGGAAAAGAATATTGTTCACAGGGAAGAGGGAAAGCCTGATCTATTGTACATTGATCTTCATTTAGTGCATGAAGTGACATCACCACAGGCATTTTCAGGTCTTAGAATGAAAAATCGCAAAGTCCGCAGGCCAGATCGCACCTTTGCAACAATGGACCATAATGTTCCGACAATCAACCGCTTTCAGGTGGATGATGAAGTAGCGTTGAATCAAATGACAACATTGGAGAAAAACTGTCTTGAATTTAATGTCCCATTGGCAAACTTGGAAAGTCCAGAACAAGGAATTGTCCATGTCATTGGTCCAGAGTTAGGACTAACACAGCCAGGAAAAATAATTGTTTGCGGTGACAGCCATACATCCACACATGGAGCATTTGGTGCTTTAGCGTTTGGGATCGGAACTAGTGAGGTAGAGCATGTATTAGCGACACAAACCTTGTGGCAAACAAAACCGAAAACCTTGAAGGTTGAAGTAAACGGTAAATTGTCTGAAGGCGTCAACGCTAAGGACGTCATTTTATATGTCCTTTCCAAGCATGGTGTTAACTTTGGAACTGGCCATGTCATTGAGTACACTGGCGAGGTTATTAGAAATTTAAGCATGGAAGAAAGAATGACTATTTGCAATATGTCTATTGAAGGTGGTGCAAGAGCAGGACTAGTTTGTCCTGACGAAACTACATTCAGCTATTTGCGCGGCAGAAAGTATGCTCCTGAAAACTTTGAAGAAGCCATAAAGGCGTGGCAGGAAATTGTATCAGATGAGGATGCTGTCTATGATAAAGTCATCGAAATAGACGGTGAGGATATCGCTCCAATGGTGAGCTGGGGCACCAACCCTTCTATGACAGCGAAAGTAGATGACAATATTCCGACTGAGAATGATTTCGCAGATGAAACAGACCGCCGTGCTTTGAAGAGTGCTCTTCAATATATGGGACTTAAAGAAGGACAGCAGATTAAAGATATTGCAATCCAGCATGTTTTCATCGGTTCCTGCACGAATTCTAGAATTGAAGATTTACGTCAGGCAGCAAGTATAATAGCCGGCCAAAAGGTACATCCAAATGTACGTGCATTAGTTGTTCCTGGTTCACAGCAGGTAAAGAAGAAGGCTGAAGAAGAAGGCCTTGATAAAGTATTTACCGAAGCAGGCTTCGAGTGGCGGGATGCAGGCTGCAGCATGTGCTTGAGCATGAACAATGATGTTGTTCCAAGCGGGGAGCATTGCGCATCCACGTCTAACCGAAACTTTGAAGGAAGACAAGGAGCAGGTGCAAGAACCCATTTAGTAAGTCCGGCAATGGCAGCTGCAGCTGCACTGAATGGACGCTTTGTTGATATCCGAAAAGGAAATGTTGCTGAACTTGTATAAGTAAAAGGAGGGACGTCCCATGGGCGGTTTTAAGAAATTTGCCGGAAAGGCTGTGGCGATGGATCGTGTAAATGTGGACACAGATCAAATCATCCCTAAACAATTTTTAAAAAGAATAGAGAAAACTGGGTTTGGGCGTTTTGCTTTCTACGACTGGCGTTATAAGGAGAACGGAGACCCGAATCCGGAGTTTGAGTTAAACTTTCCGGAGAATCAAGATGCGACTATCTTGATTGCAAATAAAAACTTCGGATGCGGTTCGTCAAGGGAGCATGCTCCATGGGCATTGCAGGATTATGGCTTTCAAGCAGTAATAGCACCGTCGTTCGCTGATATATTTTATCAAAATTGCTTGAAGAACGGCATGTTGCCAATCGTGTTGGAAGCTGGTGAAGTGGAATATTTGTTAAAGGCGGCAACAGAGCAGCCATATTCACTTCATATTAATCTGGAAGAAGAACAAGTAGAGGATGAAAGCGGCTTTTCTGCTAAATTCACCATCCATCCATATTGGAAGAAGATGTTGATTAACGGCTGGGATGAAATCCAAATTACTATGCAGTATGAGGCTAGTATTCAGAAATATGAGGACAACATAAATACATTTGAATTAGCGAAATAACAGAAAAAGAGTTTTCGAACGGTGAGCGCTTGAGATTGCAGGGTAAAAGCTGCAGAGAATCTAGGCATTGCACCGCAGGAAGCTCCTTTTTCTTTTGGGGAAATCCCGGAGGCAATGTTGCAATAAAAACCGCAACCGTGCTAAACTAGCAAAAAATAGAATAATTAGGGTGTTATGACATGAAGAAGCGGGATTTGACCAAAAAAGATAACATCATCCTTTTCCCTGAATTGGACAAAAGATACTTAGAAAGAGGCTTGGAAGCTGTTCAAGACAAGAACTTCCAAGAGGCGGTTTCTTGCTTTGAGAAAGCGATGGAGATTAATCCTGAGAACAGTGAGATAAAAACAGGACTTGTTTTAAGCTATTATGAGCTGGGCATGCTGCGGGAGTCCAAAAAGATGGCTAAAAGCATGTTGGAAGAAGGACAGGGAGATTATCTGCAAGTATTGGATCTATATATGATGATTCTCGTCCAGCTCCACGAATATGATGAAATTGTGACAACTATTGAGGTGCTGCTTGAAGATGGACATGTTCCAGCAGGAAAAATGGAGCATTTCTCCAAGCTTCTCGATTTCAGCAGGAAGATGGCAGCGTTAAATGACATGTCTGAAGAGGAGTACGGACTTGAAGGCATCGGTACAGATAAGCTTGAGCTGACTTCCATTCGTGAACAAAATGAGATGATGCTCCTTGCTGCCAAATTAGAGAAAGCAAACATACGGCCATACATAGAAGAAATTAAGGAATACTTGGAAAACTTTGAAGCTAACCCGTTTTTCCAGTCTATGCTGTTAAATATTTTGAAAGAGCAGGAGTATGACAAACCTATTATCATCAGAAAATTGGGCAGAGAGATGACAGTCGTTCCCGTTAGCTTGGACGATATTCGTTCCCATAAGCAAGCCATCGAAATCATGGGTATTCTCCAAGATATGCTTGAACATGATAATCCAGTAATGCTTGAAAATATTAACGCATTGCTGGGACGCCATTTCTTTCTGCTATTCCCGTTCACACTCGAAGGGAAAAGCAGCGCTGTGTGGGCAGGTGCCTACCATTCTATCGTAAAGGAGTACTATGGGATGGAAGAGGATATGGGGGACGATTTATATTCACTTTATCACGTTTCTCCTCGTGAAATGGAGGAAGCAAAAGCTCTAATTAATAGATTAGAGGAAATTTCTTATCCTAATATGTAGCTTGGATGTTGAAACAACATGAACCTATGATATAATGTAATGGTTGCATTCTTAAAATGCGAGCGTGTATAACATTAGTAGATACCTGCTTTTAGTTATATAGAGCGACATCTGCAAGTTTAATCACAGATGTTCGTATCAATATTCTCTATTAAAATAAAAGTACTATCTAAACAACGTTAGAAGTATTGAAAAGTAGAATAGATTGTTGGAGGGAAATATAGTTATGTCAGCAAAATGGGAAGCATTAGAAGGGAACCGTGGTGTTCTAACAATTGAATTGGATGCTGAAAAGTTAAACGAAGGTTTAGACCTTGCATTCAAAAAAGTAGTAAAGACAGTTAATATTCCTGGATTCCGTAAAGGTAAAATTCCTCGTGGAATGTTCGAACAACGCTTCGGTATTGAATCATTATACCAAGATGCAATTGATATCTTATTGCCAGAAGCTTATGCTAACGCAATCGATGAAACAGGTATCGAGCCAGTTGATCGTCCAGAAATCGATGTAGAGCAAATCGAAAAAGGTAAAGCACTTATTTTTAAAGCAACTGTAACTGTGAAACCAGAAGTTACTTTGGGCGAATACAAAGGCCTAGAAGTAGAAGCTGTTGACACAAATGTTACTGACGAAGATGTAGATGCTGAAATCAAAGGTTTGCAAGAAAAACAAGCTGAATTGGTTGTTAAAGAAGATGGAAAAGCTGAATTAGGCGATACAGTTGTTATCGACTTTGAAGGTTTCCAAGACGGAGTAGCTTTCGAAGGCGGCACTGCTGAAAACTTCTCATTAGAACTTGGTTCTGGTCAATTCATTCCAGGCTTTGAAGAGCAACTAGTTGGTCTTGCAGCTGGAGAAAACAAAGAAGTAGAGGTTTCATTCCCAGAGGAGTACCATGCTGCTGAGTTAGCTGGAAAACCTGCTACTTTCAAAGTAACTCTTCACGAAATTAAAGGAAAAGAACTTCCTGAGTTAGATGATGAGTTTGCAAAAGATGTGGATGCTGAAGCAGAAACTTTGGCAGAGCTTAAAGAAAAAATCAAAACTCGCCTAGAAGCGGACAGAAAGCACCAAGCTGAACATGCAGTTCGTGATACTGTAGTGGAAAAGGCTGCTGCAAATGCTACAATCGATATCCCATCTGCAATGGTTGATACAGAAATTGACCGCATGATGAACGAATTCGAACAACGTCTGCAAATGCAAGGAATGAACCTTGAGCTATACTTCCAATTCTCTGGTCAAGACGAAGCTGCTCTTAAAGAGCAAATGAAAGAAGATGCAGCACAACGTGTTCGCGTTAACTTGACACTAGAAGCAATTGTGAATGCAGAAAACATTTCAGTTTCTGAAGAAGAAGTAACAGCTGAATTAGATAAAATGGCAGAAATGTACAACATGGGCACAGATGCTATCAAACAAGCACTTGGCGGCGTTGAAAACCTGCAAATGGATCTAAAAATCAGAAAAGCAATCGATTTCCTTGTAGAAAACAGTAAAACTGTTGCATAATAGAAGTAGATATAATAACTAAGGCGCGAAGTATCGTGCCTTAGTTTTATATTAGTAATAACCAACATATAATAAAATCAAAAGTACTCGAATTCCCTTTTTTTCTTGTACAGGAATTTATACATATAAAAAGAGTGGCATATTTCCAGACTTAAAGCAGGCAATTCTGGTTATGCTTAATAGAAGCACATACGTTTTACCGCAAATGGATTACATGGATAGGATTTCCAAGCTGTATCATTTCCTGTACAATCGCTAATATGGTACAATGCAATACATAACTGTTGTAAAAAAGATAAATAGATGATTAACTTTTTAATCCGTGCGGTAAAACATATATATAAGAGTTTTAAGGGGTGAACACATGTTTAAATTTAATGATGAAAAGGGTCAGTTAAAATGCTCCTTCTGTGGTAAGACACAGGACCAAGTCCGTAAGCTTGTTGCAGGACCTGGGGTGTACATATGCGACGAATGTATTGAATTATGTACAGAGATAGTCGAAGAAGAGCTTGGAACAGAAGAAGAAGTAGAATTTAAGGATGTTCCGAAGCCTGCAGAAATCCGTGATATACTTGATGAGTATGTAATTGGACAGGAGCAAGCAAAAAAATCTTTATCTGTTGCAGTGTATAACCACTATAAACGCATCAATTCCAACAGCAAAATCGATGATGTTGAATTGTCTAAGAGTAATATTGCCATGATAGGGCCAACAGGAAGTGGTAAAACGCTATTGGCTCAAACACTGGCAAGAATTCTGAATGTTCCATTCGCAATTGCTGATGCAACTTCATTGACAGAGGCAGGTTATGTTGGGGAGGATGTTGAAAACATTCTCTTAAAGCTGATCCAGTCTGCAGATTATGATGTAGAAAAGGCAGAAAAAGGAATTATCTACATTGATGAGATTGATAAAGTAGCCCGCAAATCGGAAAATCCGTCTATTACAAGAGATGTTTCTGGTGAAGGTGTGCAGCAGGCGCTTCTAAAAATTCTTGAGGGTACTGTTGCAAGCGTTCCGCCGCAAGGGGGAAGAAAACATCCACATCAGGAGTTTATCCAAATTGATACGACAAACATTCTTTTCATATGCGGCGGTGCATTTGACGGGATCGAGCCTATCATTAAAAGACGTCTTGGTCAAAAGGTAATTGGATTTGGCGGAGAAACGAAAGTAGAAGAAGTGGAAGACAAAGACTTGCTTTCAAAAGTTTTGCCGGAAGACTTGCTTCGTTTCGGACTTATTCCAGAATTTATCGGTCGTCTTCCTGTCATTTCAAGCTTAGGACAGCTTGATGAAGAAGCGCTAGTTGAAATACTGACAAAACCGAAAAATGCTTTAGTTAAACAGTACAAAAAGATGCTTGAGCTTGATAATGTGGAATTGGATTTTGAAGAGGATGCCTTGAAGGAAATTGCGAAAAAAGCAATTGAAAGAAAAACAGGCGCCCGCGGACTCCGCTCCATCATTGAGGGCATTATGCTTGATGTGATGTTTGACCTTCCTTCACGTGAAGATATCGTGAAATGTATTATTACAAAAGAAACAGTCGCGGATAATGCTGCCCCAAAACTTGTATTAGAAGATGGGACAGTAGTTGATAAAGAAACGAAAACATCTGCATAACAACAGTTTGCTGTAAAGCTTTCAGGACTGGAATCCACCATGGATTCCAGTCCTTTTTTGTTTGAATTTAAGAGACTGTTACTACTTTGTAAAAACATTCCGCGATTTTTTCCATCAAAACTTGTTTATTCCAACTCTGGGAAGGAGATACTACTTCCTATCAGCAAGATTTAATTCAGGAGGTAATAGTATGAGTTGGACAGAGATTGCTTTATTTGTACAACTATTCTTTGGCATCATAATCGGCCTGTATTTTTGGAACCTTTTAAAAAGTCAAAGAACACAGAAAGTATCAATTGATCGGGAATCAAAAAAAGAAATGGATCAACTGAGAAAAATGCGTTCAATCTCATTGACAGCGCCGTTATCGGAAAAGGTCAGGCCAACAAGCTTTGAAGACATTGTTGGACAAGAGGATGGCATAAAGGCATTGAAGGCAGCCCTTTGTGGCCCTAATCCTCAGCATGTCATCATATATGGGCCGCCTGGAGTCGGGAAGACAGCTGCAGCAAGACTCGTGCTGGAAGAATCGAAAAGAAATCCGAAATCACCTTTTAAAAAGAGTTCTGTTTTTGTGGAGCTTGATGCAACAACAGCAAGATTTGATGAAAGAGGTATTGCAGATCCGCTCATTGGTTCCGTTCATGACCCAATATACCAAGGCGCAGGTGCGATGGGACAAGCTGGAATCCCTCAGCCAAAGCAAGGAGCAGTAACGAATGCACATGGAGGGGTACTGTTTATCGATGAGATAGGCGAACTTCATCCAACACAAATGAACAAACTCCTCAAAGTATTGGAGGATAGAAAGGTGTTTCTTGAAAGTGCATATTACAATGAGGAAAACACCCAAATTCCAACGCATATACATGACATATTCCAAAATGGCCTTCCAGCAGATTTTAGGCTGATTGGAGCAACAACTAGAACGCCAAACGAGATACCTCCTGCAATTCGTTCCAGATGTATGGAAGTATTTTTCCGGGAATTAACAGCAGACGAGGTAGTGAAAATTGGCAATAAAGCTGCTGATAAAGTGAAGTTGGATATTAGCGAAAAAAGTTTAGAAACACTGGCTGAATATGCGCGCAATGGACGAGAAGCAGTCAATATTATCCAAATATCAGCAGGCCTTGCGATAAGCAGTGATCGTACATATATAAAAGACGACGAATTAGAATGGGTTATCCATTCAAGCCAGCTTTCTCCGAGAATGGAGCGTAAAATAAGTGACATATCCCAAGTCGGTATTGTCAACGGCTTGGCGGTACATGGCCCTAATATGGGGGCACTCCTTGAAATAGAAGTGACTGCCATTCCTGCAGAGAAGGACAATGGCTCTATTAATATTACAGGTATCGTTGAAGAAGAAAGCATCGGAGGTCAAGGTAAATCGATAAGACGGAAAAGTATGGCTAAAGGCTCAATTGAAAATGTCATCACCGTTCTTCGGTCTATGGGTGTTCCAGCTGACCAATATGATATCCATGTTAATTTTCCAGGTGGTGTACCGATAGATGGACCATCTGCTGGTATCTCGATGGCTGCAGGTATTTATTCTGCCATCTATAAACAGCCGATTGACAGAAAAGTGGCAATGACAGGTGAAATAAGTATTCATGGGAAAGTAAAGCCTGTTGGCGGTGTGTTTGCAAAGGTTAAAGCAGCACAGAAAGCTGGTGTTAGTACAGTTATTATCCCTGAGGAGAATATGCAGTCTGTCCTTAAAGAAATCAAAGGGATAACCATTATTCCTGTTGCATCATTTAATCAAGTGCTTGAACTTGCTCTGCTTAAAGAGGCTCAGGAGAACGGGGAAGCAATTCCAGCTTCGATTAATATTTCAAAAAAAGAAAGTGTGTAAATGTTAAATAGCCCTGCGCTCCATTGTTGGCAGTTCCTGCAATAATGAAGTGTGGAGCTTTTTTCATTAACCAAAAGTAATCGCGCTGTATATATGCTAAATGATTTAACAGTCGGCGAAGATGTTTTATAATGTAAGCTTAGAAGTGGTTTGCTTAATCTTTTACATAAAAGAGACATAATACAGACCATTTGTTAAAATAATAACATTGTGACATAAGTAAGAGTGGCAACTTTCAACTTATACAATCATGCGATATTTCAATAAGAATACAAGAACATCGACAAAGCATGCTTACAATTTCAATGTGAAAATTATACGGGGTAAGGTAGTTCTATTTCCTTTTTTTCTATAATAACCCTAGTTAATAGACACTTTTTCCTAAATAGGATAGAATTGTACAAAGTATGAAATGCGATGCTGGAGGTGCAACGTCATGGAGGAAAAAAAGAATATATTAGTACCCCTCCTGCCGCTTCGAGGATTACTTGTTTATCCAACAATGGTATTACATTTGGATGTTGGTAGAGAAAAGTCGGTGCAGGCACTTGAAAAAGCAATGGTGGAAGACCATCTGATTTTTCTAACAATGCAAAAGGATATTGATATTGATGATCCTGTTGAGGAGGATTTATACAAAGTTGGAACCTTGACTAAAGTCAAGCAGATGCTGAAGCTTCCAAATGGTACGATTCGTGTATTAGTGGAAGGCCTAAAGCGTGCCCAATTAGTGGAACTGGCTGAAGAGGACGGCTATTATGCAGCAGCGCTTGAAGTGATGGAAGAGGATACTTCTAAGGATGTAGAGGACGAGGCATTAATGCGGACAATGCTTCAGTATTTCGAGCAATACATAAAGATTTCTAAAAAGATTTCCAGTGAAACGTATGCAACTGTTTCCGACATCGAAGAGCCGGGAAGAATGGCCGATATAATCGCCTCACACCTGCCGATTAAATTGAAGGAAAAACAACATATTCTGGAAACATTAGATAATAAGGCGCGCATGAATCATGTGATTGATATCATTCATAATGAAAAAGAAGTCCTAAACCTTGAAAAGAAGATCGGACAACGAGTGAAGAAATCCATGGAAAGAACGCAAAAGGAATACTACTTGCGTGAGCAAATGAAAGCGATCCAAAAAGAACTTGGCGATAAAGACGGGAAAAGCGGAGAGGTCAGCACCCTCAGTGAAAAAATCGAGGAGGCTGGAATGCCTGAACATGTTAAGGCAGTTGCGCTAAAGGAATTAGACCGTTATGAAAAGATTCCGTCCACGTCCGCAGAAAGCTCTGTTATCCGAAACTATATTGACTGGCTCTTAGCTTTGCCATGGAGCAAGGCGACAGATGATGATTTAAACATAAAAAAAGCCGAAAAAATTCTCGATGAAGATCACTACGGCCTTGAAAAAGTGAAAGAACGGGTTTTGGAATATTTGGCAGTTCAAAGCTTGACGAATTCACTTAAAGGTCCAATCCTATGCTTGGCAGGACCGCCTGGAGTGGGGAAAACCAGCTTGGCTCGTTCCATTGCTAAATCCCTTAACAGAAATTTCGTGCGTATCTCTCTTGGTGGGGTAAGAGATGAATCAGAAATCAGGGGTCATAGAAGGACTTATGTCGGGGCAATGCCTGGCCGAATTATCCAAGGGATGAAAAAGGCAGGTACGATTAATCCAGTATTCCTTTTGGATGAAATCGACAAGATGTCTAATGACTTTAGAGGAGATCCTTCCTCTGCGATGCTGGAAGTCCTTGACCCAGAACAAAACTTTAATTTCAGTGATCATTATATAGAAGAGACATATGACCTATCCAATGTCATGTTTATTGCTACGGCTAATAATCTGGCAACTATTCCAGGTCCGCTTCGCGATCGGATGGAAATTATTAATATATCCGGATATACAGAATTGGAAAAAATTCATATTGCTAAAGATCATTTATTGTTCAAACAAATTAAAGATCATGGCCTTACAAAAGGACAGTTGCAAATCCGGGAAGATGCCATTCAAACTATCGTCCGCCATTATACCCGGGAAGCAGGAGTAAGGAGCTTAGAGCGCCAAATTGCGACGATTTGCCGCAAAACAGCCAGAATGATTGTAACAGAAGAAAAGAAAAAAGTGATTTTAACAAGCAAAAATGTGGTAGAATTCCTTGGTAAGCCTATTTTCAGATATGGCCAGGCAGAACTTGAGGATCAAGTTGGTGTTGCTACAGGACTTGCATATACTACCGTCGGCGGAGATACGCTGCAAATAGAAGTATCGTTAGCTCCTGGAAAAGGGAAGCTTGTCCTCACTGGAAAACTCGGCGATGTGATGAAAGAATCAGCGCAGGCAGCTTTCAGCTATATTCGTTCCAAAGCGGAAGAGTTAGGCATTGATCCGAAATTTCACGAAAAATATGATATTCATATTCATGTCCCAGAAGGAGCGGTGCCAAAAGACGGACCATCTGCAGGTATCACGATGGTAACAGCTCTTGTTTCGGCACTGTCAGGAAAGCCGATAAAAAGGGAAGTGGGTATGACAGGAGAAGTGACTTTGCGCGGAAGGGTTCTGCCGATTGGCGGTTTGAAGGAAAAGTCACTCAGCGCCCATCGAGCAGGCTTGACTACAATCATTGCTCCGAAGGATAATGAGAAAGACTTAGATGATATACCAGAAAGTGTCCGAGAGGAACTGAATTTTATTCTTGTTTCTCATGTGGACGAAGTGTTAAAACATGCTCTGAACGGAAGTGTAAATTCTTGAAAGTAAATAGTGCAGAAATAGTTATTAGTGCAGTTAAGCCACATCAATACCCAGAAACAGATATACCCGAATTCGCGTTGGCAGGAAGATCAAATGTAGGGAAATCTTCCTTTATTAATAAGATGCTTGGCAGAAAGGCACTTGCCCGCATTTCTTCTAAGCCCGGAAAAACGCAGACATTAAATTTTTATTTAATTAATGAAATGCTTCACTTTGTAGACGTTCCTGGCTACGGATATGCAAAAGTATCTAAAAAGGAGCGAGAAGCATGGGGCAGGATGCTTGAAACATATTTTACGACAAGAGAGCAGCTTAAAGCAGTTGTCTTGATTACAGACTTAAGGCATCCTCCAACTACAGATGATGTTATGATGTATGAGTTTCTCAAGCATCATGGTATACCGGCAGTTATCATTGCTACAAAAGCAGATAAAATTTCCAAATCCCAGTGGCAAAAGCATTTGAAAGTCACTAGGGAAACTTTAGACCTTAGCAAAGACGACCATCTTATCCTCTTCTCAAGTGAAACAGGAGAAGGCAAAGATAAAGTCTGGTCATTGCTTCAGTATCTTTCGAAAAACTAAAATGCAAAAGCCAAATCGAACAACGATTTGGCTTTTGTTTATTTTGGGGAAAAATACCGGAAGTACAAATAAAAAGCTGCGAATAGGGAATGCTATTAGCAAATCATGGCTTAGTAGGAGGAGTATCTTGTGACAAGTGAGAAACCAATATCCATATTTGCTTTAGGTGGTTTAAACGAAATCGGAAAAAACATGTACGTAATAGAATATGGGGACACAATCTTAGCAATTGACTGCGGGAATAAATTTCCTGATGAAAGTCTGCTTGGAATTGATTTAATAATCCCTGATATCAGTTATTTAGTAGAAAATAAAGAGAAAGTCAAAGCGCTCATTGTCACACATGGACATGAGGATCATATTGGCGGCATTCCTTATTTTTTGAAACAATTGAATGTACCTGTATATGGAACAAAGTTTACTCTAGGTCTTATTGAACTGAAGCTGAAGGAACACGGTCTTGCAGGAGATACAGAATTGATTGAGATTACCAATAGCTCACAATTAACATTTGATGAAATTAAAGCAGAGTTTTTTAAGGTGAATCACAGTATTCCTGATTGCGTGGGCATCGTATTCCGTACACCGCAAGGAAATATTGTGCATACAGGAGACTTTAAGTTCGATTTAACCCCTGCGAATAAGGAGCACTCAGATATACATAAAATGGCTCAAATCGGTTCAGAAGGGGTCTTGTTGCTAATATCTGAAAGCACGAATGCTGAACGGCCAGGCCTGTCTCCATCTGAACAATTAGTAGGCAGCCATATTCTTGAAGCATTCCGAAAAGCAGAAAGAAAAGTGATTTTGTCAACGTTTGCTTCCAATATTAACAGAGTACAGCAAGTTGTGGATGCAGCAATCGAAACAAACCGTAAGCTGGCTCTTCTTGGCAGAAGCATGCTTAATGTAGTAGAGGTTGCGATGAACCGAGGCTATTTACAGGTTCCTGAAGGTTTGTTGATTGATCAGGACCAGATTGATCTATTCCCTCCAGAAAAGGTCGCCATACTTTGCACAGGCAGCCAGGGAGAGCCGTTGGCTGCACTAGCCAGATTATCGACAGGGAATTTCCGAGGAGTGGAAGTGCTCCGTGGTGATACAGTTATATTTGCTGCAGGGCCAATACCGGGAAATGAAAGATATGTCTCTCGAATTGTTGATAATTTCTTTGCTATCGGAGCGAGTGTGATATATGGATCAGGAAGTATGTCTGGCATGCATGTTTCTGGACATGGATACCAGGAAGATTTAAAGCTCATGCTGACATTGATGAAGCCGCAATATTTCATTCCGATACATGGTGAATACAGAATGCTTAACCAGCACCGCAGCCTTGCTGCATCTATCGGTGTCGAGGAAGGTAATACCTTTATTATCGGTAATGGCGATGTTGTCGACATTCAAGATAAGAAAGCGAGATTCACAAGAAAAGTTCATGCTGGTAATACCTACGTCGATGGAATTGGGGTAGGTGATGTGGGTGAAGTAGTGCTGCGAGACCGTAAGCAGCTTGCAGAGGATGGAATGCTTGTCATCGTGCTGACAATGAGTAAGCATGAGAAAAAACTGATTGCAGAGCCTGATACTATTTCTAGAGGCTTCGTATACGTCCGGGATGCTGAAGATCTCATTCGGGAAGTAAACCGTCTAATTAAAGGAGCGGTCACAAGCATTGATGCAAGAGGCAAGAATCAATGGGGGGCGATTAAGCAGGAAGTACGAAAAGCCGCAGGCCAATATATATTCCATCAAACGAAAAGAAAGCCAATGATCCTGCCAATCATCATTGAGGTATAAAAAAACAGATAGCTTTTGCTATCTGTTTTACTTCATTTTCGCTTAGCAAGCAGAAAGTATCCGCCGATGAGAAGGAATAAAAGCGGTGTTAAAAATTTAAGCATGTCCTCGCTTAAATGAATGAAGGTAATGGAGGCGATGATCTCCTCGTAAAAAAGCAGGAAGCCTGCTAAAACAAGAAACAGCATCCCATTCATTAAGCCCGTTCCTGCTTTTTGATTAAAGAGAATGAACCCCAATGCGATAATAAGCAGAAATGTTCCAGTATCATCAGGCCAAATCGACAGTTTATTGACAAGGTGAAAGTGGAGGCCGAATCCAGTTAAAATCACACCTGGCAAAATAGAGCCATGATCCTTACCTAAAAAACCTTGAAATAAAAAGGCAAGCCCTACGATAATAAGCAATGTTGGCCAGGAATAAAAAGACTGAAAAGGGGACACATTCAACTCATTAAGCAAGAAGTAAATTCCAAACCCTACTAGCACAATGCCAGTAAATAATTTATAAGATTTCATATTTCCTCCGTTTCCAGTAATACAAACTTGAACCCAATCGATATCTTTGTTACTGTACATTGAGTAGATAGTATTAGACATGCTGTTTGGTAGCGTATTTTAACAGCAAAACACAAAAAAAAGCTGTTTTAATAGATAATTTTGGCATACACTATTACTAGTAAATAAACATAGTATAAAACTGACTTTGCCAATAATACTATATGTTAACATATCAATTCACAATTTGTTCACAATTAAAAGCATATTTCTTGCCCATAATTGATGTTTTTTTGTTATAATAAATACATGTTTAGAATTATTATAAATAAAGAATAGATTTTTGATTGAAATCCTTTGGGGGTGTCATTTACTTATGCATATAGTTGTGGTTGGACTAAATTATAAAACGGCCCCAGTAGAAATTAGAGAACGGTTAACATTTGACTCTTCTAAAATAGGGGAAGCGATGAGTCAATTGCAAAAGAAAAAAAGCATATTAGAGAATATCATCATTTCTACTTGCAATCGTACAGAAATTTATGCTGTTGTCGACCAAGTGCATACAGGTCGTTATTATATAAAAGAATTCTTGTCTGAATGGTTTGAGATTGAACAGTCAGAGTTCAGTCCTTATATATTTGTATACGAACAAGATGGAGCTATGAACCATCTTTTTCAAGTTGCATGCGGATTAAATTCTATGGTAGTAGGGGAAACCCAAATCCTTGGGCAAGTTCGTGCAAGCTTTTTAGAAGCCCAATCCATCCAGTCTTCCGGAACAGTATTTAACCAATTGTTCAAGCAAGCTATTACGCTTGCTAAAAAGGCGCATACAGAAACAGATATTGGAGCTAATGCGGTTTCTGTCAGCTATGCTGCTGTAGAGTTGGCGAAAAAGATATTCGGAACTTTAGAGAATAAGAATGTGCTGATATTAGGTGCCGGAAAAATGGGCGAGCTCGCTATTCAGAATCTATACAGCAATGGTGCAAAGAACGTGACGGTGATTAACCGTACCTTTGAAAAAGCGCAAAGCTTGGCAGAGCGTTTTGAAGGCCAGGCAAAATCATTGAATGAACTGCAATGTGCCTTGATTGATGCTGACATCCTTATCAGCTCTACAGGTGCAAGTTCCTTTGTAATTACGAAAAGCATGATGAATACAGTGGAAAAGATTCGCAAAGGCAAACCGTTATTTATGGTCGATATTGCTGTTCCTCGTGATTTAGACCCTGCACTTGCAGAATTGGATAGTGTGTTTTTATATGATATTGATGACTTGGAAGGAATTGTGGAAGCGAACCTTCAAGAGCGTCAAAAAGAAGCAGCAAAAATTATGCTAATGATTGAAGCGGAAATTGTGGAGTTTAATGAATGGCTTCATTTGTTAGGAATTGTGCCAGTTATTTCTTCCCTTCGTGAAAAAGCCTTGGCAATTCAAGGAGAAACGATGAAAAGCATTGAAAGAAAGCTTCCTCATTTAAGTGAACGCGATAAGAAAGTCTTAAATAAACATACGAAAAGCATCATTAATCAAATGCTGAAGGATCCAATTCTCCACGCGAAAGAACTTGCCTCTTCCGATGATCGGGAAAAAGCGATGGAGCTGTTCGTGAAAATTTTCAATTTAGAGCAGGATGTCCATTCTCAAGCAACAGTTGTGAAAGAAGAGAAACAAACAGTTTCTTCTTTACAGCCAAACTTTCAAGGCTGAAAATATAAACCTGAAAGCTAGATTGTTTATAAGAGTTTTGGCATTATAGTATATGGAAAGCAATCTTTAGACAAGGCCTTAACTGTTAAAGGGGAAACACATATATGACAGATGCTTATTTGACCAGGCTTCATGAATTAACAATTATTCTATATGCATTATCTGTGCTCTTATACTTTTTTGATTTTATGCATAATAACCAGAAAGCGAATAGAGCAGCTTTCTGGTTACTTTCATTTGTTTGGCTTCTGCAGACGTCTTTCCTGTTCATATACATGGTGCAGACAAAGAGGTTTCCGGTGCTGACCATTATGGAAGGACTGTATTTTTACACATGGGTCCTAGTATCCTTTTCGCTTTTAATTAACAAGCTCTTAAAAATTGACTTCATCGTCTTTTTTACAAATGTGCTTGGCTTTATTATTATGGCAATCCATACATTTGCGCCAATGAGCGAGGGAACAGAAATGGCCAAGCAGGTAGTTTCAGAGCTGCTCTTCATTCATATCACAGCAGCGCTGCTTGCATACGGCGGATTTTCATTATCTTTTATTTTTTCTTTACTGTATTGTATTCAATATAATCTATTGAAAAAGAAAGCATGGGGAAAGAGGCTGCGGCGAATTCCCGATTTATCAAGGTTAGAAAACCTCTCCTATTTGTTTAATGTGTTTAGTGTACCTTTATTGCTGATTTCCTTAATTCTTGGTATTCAGTGGGTTAGTGTTCAAGCGCCAGGTTTCATCTGGTATGACCCGAAAATTCTCGGTTCTTTTTTAGTCCTTTTTATTTATGGATGCTGTTTATATACAAGGGTTACGCACAAACTAGTAGGGAAAGGAATTGCTTTTTTTAATATTGCATGTTTTTTAGTATTGTTGATTAATTTCTTTTTAATAGGGAATTTTTCAACGTTTCACTATAAGTGATAAAGCTACATAAGCCGACTTAAAAAGCGGCAAAAAGTTTAAGCTGGAGGCATACTTATGCGGAAAATCATAGTAGGTTCAAGAAGAAGCAAGTTAGCTATAACACAAACTAAATGGGTCATTAATCAGCTGAAAAGACTAGACCCGTCATATGAATTTGAGATTAAGGAAATGGTCACAAAAGGTGATGTAGTCCTTGATGTTACGTTATCAAAGGTAGGCGGAAAAGGATTATTTGTTAAAGAAATTGAGCAGGCAATGCTTGATAAAGAAATAGATATTGCTGTACATAGCATGAAAGATATGCCAGCTGTCCTTCCGTCGGGACTTACAATCGGATGCATTCCTGAAAGAGAGGACCACCGCGATGCGCTTATCTCAAAAGGTCATATTCCTTTAAATAAGCTAAAGGAAGGGGCTGTTATTGGGACAAGCAGCTTGAGACGAGGCGCCCAGCTGTTAGCTGTAAGACCTGATTTGGAAATCAAATGGATACGAGGGAATATTGATACAAGATTGAAGAAGCTTGAAACAGAAGAATATGATGCGATTATTCTTGCTGCTGCAGGATTAGCAAGAATGGGCTGGACAAGCGACGTTGTTACAGAGTTCCTTGAACCGGAAACATGTTTGCCGGCAGTAGGTCAAGGTGCATTATCCATTGAGTGCCGCGAAGATGATAAGGAAGTGCTAGAGTTATTAAGCAAGTTATCATCAGAGGAAACTACAAAAACAGTTTATGCTGAAAGAGCCTTCTTAAATAAGATGGACGGCGGCTGCCAAGTTCCGATTGCAGGATTTGCGACAATAGCTAATAATAAGGAGCTTACATTGACAGCTCTTGTTACCTCTCCAGATGGGAAAACTGTCTTTAAAGAGGTGATGACAGGCACAAACCCGGTTGAACTTGGTGAACTGGCTGCGGAAATCCTTACAGAACGTGGAGCCAAGGATTTGATCGATCGTCTGAGAGAAGAGAATATTATTGATGCATAAGCCGCTGCACGGCAAAAGCATTCTTATCCCCCGTGCAAAAAAACAAGCATCTGAACTGTCTGAAAAAATTAAGCAATTGGGAGGCACGCCTGTCGAGATTCCTTTACTTGCCTTTCGCAGCCTTCCATTGGCGAGTGATACGCAAGCAAAACTTCAAGAAGGCGGCTATGACTGGCTGTTATTTACGAGCAGCAATGGAGTGAACGCTTTTTTTCATGCAATGGAGTTTGGGGATTTTCCCTACAAGATAGCAGTAATTGGTGATAAAACAGCCGAAACATTAGCCACATACGGCCATGAGGCTGCTTTTATTCCGTCCTCCTTTGTCGCGGAAACCTTTGCGTTTGAATTCTCAAAGGAAGTGGCAAATGGCGATCGGGTTCTCATT
>JAPSHL010000175.1 GCA_031179905.1 Bacillus sp. (in: firmicutes)
TTTTTTAAGGTAAGTAATAAGGGGATTTTCTTCTTTTAGTTGTATGAAAAACTGCTCATATGTAAACAATACAACTAAAGATATTGTTGATCAGATTTTTCAAATCTCTTTGTAACTCTCCTCCTTGTACGATGTATAGTTTTTTGTGTTTATTATGTAAAGAATGGAAGGGAAAGTGTAAAATATGTATTTTTTATGTTATTCCCTAGGTTGTAAAATCCATTAAAATTAAATTATTTAATAATATGAAAAAACAAGTTAAACAATAAACTGTCTGTCCGATATATAAAGTAGAGAGAGAAAGAAGAGCAACTGACTGTTGCAGCTCTCCAAATCAAATGAGAGTTCACAAGGATGTGGACTTTTAATTTCAAGGAGGAGAAATTTACAATGAGAATCAATCATAATATCGCGGCTTTAAACACTTATCGTCAATTGAGCTCTGCAACAAACGCTCAATCTAAATCAATGGAGAAATTGTCTTCAGGTCAACGTATCAACCGTGCTGGTGACGATGCTGCTGGTCTAGCAATCTCTGAAAAAATGCGTGGACAAATCCGCGGTTTGGATCAAGCATCTCGTAACTCACAAGATGGTATCTCTTTAATCCAAACAGCTGAAGGTGCATTGAACGAAACACATGCAATTCTTCAACGTATGCGTGAGCTAGCTGTTCAAGGTGGTAACGATACAAATACTACTGACGACAGAACGCAAATCCAAACAGAATTAAACCAATTGATTTCTGAAGTTGACCGTATCGCAAATACAACAGAGTTCAACACGCAAAACCTATTAAAAGGTTCTTTCTCAGCAACACTTCAAGTAGGAGCTAATGATGGACAAACTATCAACTTCTCAATTAGTGGTATGGGTGCAACTAGTCTTGGTCTTACTGCTGCTAACATTTCAGTAGGAAATAACTTGCTTGCAAGTGGAGCGATTTCAACACTTGATGCAGCAATCAAAACAGTTTCAACACAACGTTCAAACCTTGGTGCATTGCAAAATCGCCTAGAGCACACTATCAACAACTTGGATACATCTTCTGAGAACTTGACTGCTGCTGAATCTCGTGTACGTGACGTAGACATGGCGAAAGAAATGATGAACCAAACGAAAAACTCTATTCTTGCTCAAGCAGCTCAATCAATGCTTGCACAAGCAAACCAACAACCACAAGGCGTATTACAATTGCTTCAATAATAAAATATTTTAGTGGTTCTATTGAAATATCGTGCTTCGTTTTATTAAAGCACGATATTTTTATTAGCATCACTAATTATCAGGAGGAATTATCGTGGATATAAAAGTATCATTATGCATGATTGTTAAAAATGAAGAGAATGTACTGGATCGCTGCTTATCGTCAGTTGCACATTTAGTTGATGAAGTGATTATTGTAGACACGGGGTCAACAGACAAAACGATGGAAATCGCGAGTAAATATACATCTAAGTTATTTGACTTTGAATGGATTAATGATTTCTCAGCTGCAAGGAATTATGCTGCAAAACATGCTACTGGTGACTGGATTTTAGTACTAGATGCTGATGAATATATTGATGAGGAAAATTATCAGGAATTTATTAATGGATTAAAAAAAGATAATGGTCAATTTGACACATATGGTGTTAAGATTATCAACTTTACCGGTGTATATGGAGAGAAACTAATTCAGAATTATCATGATCGTGTGTATAAGAATAACGAGGAAATTGCATATTTTCGTGCTATCCATGAACAATTAAAAGGTGTTAACGGACAATCCCTGAATGGAAGTATAGCGAAGCTTTCGGTATTTCACTCTGGATACATGAATCATACTGTAGCAGAGAAAGGAAAGAATGAACGGAATAAAGACCTTCTTGATAAGGAAATGCAGGAAAGTAATAATGCATTTGATTATTTTAATTTAGGTAATGAGTATTATTCGCAAGGAAAATATGAAGAGGCGTTAAAAGCATATACAAATGCTTATAACTTTAAGAGCAGCTATCAATTATCCTGGGTGGCTTCTACTGTAATTCAAATAATCAGTGTCTTAATACAGTTAAAGCGATATAATGATGCAATTAATGTAATCGATGACTCCATAGAGTTATACCCAGGTTCATTTGAAATGGTCTTCTTAAAAGGTGAGATTAGTTATGTTAGAGGACAATATGATGATGCCAAGGTTTATTTTGAAGAAATTATCAACAATAGTGAAAAATACAATCATACGATCCTTAGACCAGATCTGAAAGACCAAATGCCACACAGAAGGCTTGGGGATATATATTATTATGAAAAAGTATATGATAAAGCAATTTATCACTATATGAGTGTGTTGAATATAAACAAGTTAGATAGCGATAGTATTGGTAAGGTCATCTTTATCTTAAATAAATTTCATACAGAAGATGAAATCATCCAATTTATTGAAAGAAATGACTTGATTAATAAGAACAATCTAAATTATTATATGTCATCAACTTTTAATATCGGTAAGCCGAATATTATTCAGCCATTTTTAGAAATTAATCAAGAAGATAAACTCCTTGGGAAAATATACAAATTAAAAAATTACTGTCTAACAGGTTTAGGTAATGTAAGTGATTTTAAAGATTTATTAAATCTAAAAATTGTTGAAAATTTAAATAAAAAGCAGATGCTTAACATTATTGATCTCTATTTCCTAAGAAAAAGGGTTTTAGATTTAGATACAGAGGAATCCACTTTGCTTGTCGAGGCTTTTGAGAAAGATGAGCATATAAGTATGTTGATCCAATTAATGGATAATCTAACTAATGAACCAATTAATGACACAGAGTTATTTTTCGGTTCACTTCAAATCTTATTGAACTATAAAAAGTTTGATTATGTTTCCGCTTTATTGAAAAATAAACATTTACTAACTGAATCTGCATTAGCACAAACAGCTGCTATTCTTTATGAAAATGATTTTAAAGGAGAAGGTCTGCAGCTTTATAATGAATGTGATTGGGATTTCTATACAGAACAAGACTTCCTCAATATTATCAATGGTTTATTGGAGACTGGCAATAATCTAAATGCTATAGAGTTTACTAAGTATGCTTTACTAGTTTATGAAAATGACTTCAGATTCTATAAGTTAATTTTTGAAAACCCAGTTGATCAGAATCAGTATCAGGCTACTTTAGAAAAAGCGAAGAAGCTTTTCCCTGACAGTGTTTATCTGAAAAATTTATAAAAGCAATAGTATTTTGAAGCATAAAAGATATTTATCTAACGGTATATTTCCTCATCGAGTGTTTTTACCGGAGGATAAATATCCTTTTATTGCTTTTATGCTAAAAATTTTCAGTTATTATGGAGGATACATACATGTTTTTGAAAAAGAAACAGCGAATTCTGGATCTTACTGATACAATATCGGAAATGGTTGGAGTGTTAGATCAACTAAAGGATCCTAACCCAGAGCTATCAGATTGTTTAATGGCCTTAGACATTATCGCAGAGCAATTAATGCAGGAAGAAGAGCTTTCTCCTCAATTAATAGAGCAATTTAATTTAGTTCAGAATAGCTTTGTAATATATTATGAGAAATCAGCTGAGATAACTTCTGAAGGCTTAAAAGGAATTCAAAAACATTTAGAAGTACTTGTAAAACTAATAAAAGATACGATTGGTACAAAACTGAACATAGTGTTTTTTCCTTATAAAGTTTCTATGTGGGATAGTCTTGCTACAATTTATGAAGCAGCGAAGAATGACCCAAATTGTGTTGTAAATGTTGTGCCAATCCCTTACTACCAGCTTTCACAAAGTGAAGCTATTCCTACTTATGAAGGTGACAGGTTTCCAAAGGATGTAGAGGTAACTCATTATACAAACTATAATTTAGAGGAACAAGAACCAGATATCATTTTCATCCATAATATTTATGATAATTACAATACTCTTACTAGAGTCTATGATGAATATTATACTTCAAACCTTAAGAAATACACTGATATGTTAGTGTACGTTCCATACTATACTGCTTCTTTCATTCCGTATAAAAAAGGTGGATTTTATCCTTATCATTCCCCAGCAATAGATAATATTGATAAATTTATCCTTGCACATAATAAGGAGAAGGAAATAGCAATGAAAGAAGGGATATCAGAGGATAAATTACTTGTACTTGGATCTCCTAAGCTAGATATTATGTATCGTTCTTTACACAAAACTCCAAATCACCCTGAGGAGTGGAAAGAAAAGCTTGATGGGAAAACAGTCTATCTACTCAATACAGGCTGTTTGTATTTTGCAGCAAATCCGTTCTTAGCATTGGAGAAGCTTATAGATATCTTTAATATCCCTAGATTTGTTGAAAATAGTGTGATTTTATGGAGGCCACATCCGCTTACAAAAATATCAATCCTGAAATACACACCTTACTTTAGTGGGTATTTTAGTAATCTTTTGGAAAACTGCATTGAAGGTGATGATGCATTGTACAAAGGAATTATCTTAGATGAAACAGATGATTATATGAATGCTTTACTCTTAGCGGATATATTAGTTACAACTGACAGTTCTATACTTAGGTCTTATTTACTTACAGAAAAGAAGGTTTTATACTGGGACGAGAAAATTCCAGAAGACTCTTTAGTGCCTGATGATGCTTTTTATTATGCATATGATAAATCAGAACCTTGGTATGAAGTTGTGAAAAAGTTTTCCAAGGGTTATGATCCATTAAAGAAGAATCGATTAGGGTTAGGTTCACAAGTATATGTAAATGCCGATGGGTCAGCAGGTGAAAAGATATTTAGAAAGATTAAAAAAGGGTTAAAGCTCGATTAGTATGGGGAAAATATCACTAGCTTTAATAACAAAAAATGAGCAAGAAAATATCCAGATTTGCTTGAACAGTATTGGATGTTTAGCAGACGAAATAGTAGTTGTTGATACTGGCTCAACAGACAGTACGCTAGAGATTCTAGCAAAGCAGCCCCGTGTGAAGCTTTTTCAATTTGAATGGAAAAATGATTTTTCAAAAGCCCGTAATTATGCGATCGACCAATGCACTGGTGATTATATATTAGTTTTGGATGCAGACGAGTATATAACATTCGGAAAAAGAAGCGAACTGGAAAAAGTCGTAAAGCAAAACCAAATTGGCAGAATTAAAATTGTCAGCAAGTTCAAAAAAGATGGAGAGGAATTCGAAGCGATCTCCTATATATCCAGGTTTTTTCCGAATTCTGTCCGCTATAAGGGAGCAATCCACGAGCAGCTAAATTCAAACCTCCCAAGAGTGGATATGAAGCTGACTGTTTCTCACAGCGGCTATTTCGATAAGGATAAAAGCGCAAGAAATATTCCTATCCTGCTTCAGGAACTTGAGAAACATCCAAACGAAGCCTATTTCCATTATCAACTCGGAAAAGAATACAGGTTAAGCAAAAATTTCAAAGAGTCTTGGACCCATCTTCAGCAGGCGTATGAGTTAGTCAATCATCGTGATGCCTATTATAACAAGCTTATACTAGAGCTGTTACAGACAGGGAAAGAGCTTGTCGACAAAGAAACAATCTCTGTCATTCATAAAAATGAGCAAATATTAAACAATGTCACCGATTTTCACTTTTATAAAGGACTTTTCTATTTAGATTATTGTTTAAAACATTTGAATGAAGCTATTCCGTTACTTCCGAAAATTGAGGAAAGCTTTACTGCTTGTCTGGAAATCAGTAAGAAGAAGCATATAGAATATTTAAGTGGAACCGGAAGCTTTTTGGCACTGTATAATTTAGGCGTATATCATGAGGCAATCGGCAGTATGGTTAAGGCGAAAAGATATTATATGGAATCTGCGAGATTTGGTTATGAACCTGCCAAGAAAAGGCTAGAAGCAATTTAATTTATATATTAAGGCAGTTCGGCATAAATCCGAGCTGCCTCTTTCATTTTGTTAAAAGAGGAAAAAAGCAGCCGATATAACAAAGGTAGTATATATTTTTTTAGGGGGGAATGCCAATGATAGAAAAGTATACTTCAAATGGCGTCTATACAGCTCAACAACTCAAAAATAATGAGAATAGTGTGACAAAGGCGAGTGAACCAGTTGCTGATCCGCTTCTAGAAGGAAGCAAGGCGGTTGAACCTGCAAGCAAGGAAAAAGGGAGAAAAGACCTGGAAAGCTTGATGAACAGCTTAAATGAATTCATTCAGCCTGCACACACATCGATTAAATTCCAGCTTCACGATAAGTTGGAAGAGTACTATGTACAAGTCATTAATGATGACACAAAAGAGGTTATCAGAGAAATACCCTCAGAAAAAATGCTCGATATATATGCTGCAATGAAAGAGTATTTGGGCTTAATGGTAGACGAGACAATTTGATTCATACTAATGACAGCAGCCTTTGCTTTAATAGGCAAGAGGATGCTGTCATCCCTAAAAAACTGCATAGGCATATCCTCTTGAATAAATATGGTCTCCAATAAGATTAAAATAGGTAAAAAGTAAGATATATCAATAAAATGTTAAAGGCTGAAAAGGACTAGCCGATAATAATAGTAATCAATGATTATATTTAAAAAAATTGCGAAAACCCATTTTAAATATAAAAAAAGTACGAGGTGAGGAATTTGGTTTTAAGAATAGGCGGACTTGCAAGCGGCATGGATATTGACTCCTTAGTAGAACAGCTAATGACTGCGGAAAGAGTACCTTTAGACAAATTAAATCAAAAGAAAACATATACAGAGTGGCAGCGAGACGACTATCGCGAAATGAACACCTTGTTGCTGTCATTGGATACATTGCTATCTGATGGATTGCAAAAACAATCGACATTTATAAAGAAAACAATTAACTCATCTAATTCAGATGCGTTGTCAATTAAGAACGTAACATCTACGACTGACTTTTCGGGATCAATTGAAATACAACAGTTGGCTACTGCAGCAGCTATGAAAAGTACTGGAACAGATGGAAAAACAGATATTACAAACTATAGTTCTACGGGAACGCTTGAGTCTTATGGTATTTCAGGAAGTAAAATAACAATTTCTGCAATCGACGCAAATGGTGTAATGTCAAGCAAGGATATAACCTTTGATCCAACTAAAGATACATTGGATGGACTTATATCAAAAATAAATCAACAGTCAGGGGTAACAGCTTTTTATGATTCTAATACGAATCAGATTTCTCTTACTGCCAAAAATACTGGGGACATTGCAAATGGACCTGAAATTTCTTTAAGCTCAGACGGGAATATCTTAGATAAATTAAATCTTCCTGCTGATAACTCTGCTGCAACACAAGGAACAAACGCTAAATTCACATACAATGGTATCACAACAGAAAGATCATCCAACACCTTCCGCATCAATGGAGTAGAACTAACACTTAAACAAGTAACAGAAGCCGGCAAGCCGGTAACATTTTC
>JAPSHL010000176.1 GCA_031179905.1 Bacillus sp. (in: firmicutes)
AAAAAAGTCTGGTGGCGATAGCGAGAAGGTCACACCCGTTCCCATACCGAACACGGAAGTTAAGCTTCTCAGCGCCGATGGTAGTTGGAGGTTCTCCTCCTGTGAGAGTAGGACGTCGCCAGGCATACCATTATTCCGCAGTAGCTCAGTGGTAGAGCACTCGGCTGTTAACCGAGCGGTCGTAGGTTCGAATCCTACCTGCGGAGCCATATATGGAGAGCTGTCCGAGTGGCCGAAGGAGCACGATTGGAAATCGTGTAGGCGGGTAACCCTGTCTCAAGGGTTCAAATCCCTTGCTCTCCGCCATTATCATTCAGCATAATATGGCCCATTGGTCAAGCGGTTAAGACACCGCCCTTTCACGGCGGTAACACGGGTTCGAATCCCGTATGGGTCACCATTTTAAATATACCAAATATGGAGGATTAGCTCAGCTGGGAGAGCATCTGCCTTACAAGCAGAGGGTCGGCGGTTCGATCCCGTCATCCTCCACCATAAAATTATCGCGGGGTGGAGCAGTCTGGTAGCTCGTCGGGCTCATAACCCGAAGGTCGCAGGTTCAAATCCTGTCCCCGCAATCTGGTCCGGTAGTTCAGTTGGTTAGAATGCCTGCCTGTCACGCAGGAGGTCGCGGGTTCGAGTCCCGTCCGGACCGCCATTTTTAAAATAGTATTAAGGCTCAGTAGCTCAGTCGGTAGAGCAAAGGACTGAAAATCCTTGTGTCGGCGGTTCGATTCCGTCCTGAGCCACCATTTATGTCGGAGGGGTAGCGAAGTGGCTAAACGCGGCGGACTGTAAATCCGCTCCTTCGGGTTCGGCGGTTCGAATCCGTCCCCCTCCACCATTTAAAACAGGGGTATAGTTTAAAGGTAGAACAGAGGTCTCCAAAACCTCCAGTGTGGGTTCGAGTCCTACTACCCCTGCCAATTAAATTTTATGGCGGATATGGCGAAGTGGTTAACGCATCGGATTGTGGCTCCGACACTCGTGGGTTCGATTCCCATTATTCGCCCCATATATATTTATAATAAATTTTATGATTGCTTGAATATAATATTTTTGGGCTATAGCCAAGCGGTAAGGCAACGGACTTTGACTCCGTCACTCGTTGGTTCGAATCCAGCTAGCCCAGCCATTACGCGGAAGTAGTTCAGTGGTAGAACATCACCTTGCCAAGGTGGGGGTCGCGGGTTCGAACCCCGTCTTCCGCTCCATTTTTGTCAAGGCGGCATAGCCAAGTGGTAAGGCCAAGGTCTGCAAAACCTTTATCACCGGTTCAAATCCGGTTGCCGCCTCCAAAATTTATTACGCCGGTGTGGCGGAATTGGCAGACGCGCACGACTCAAAATCGTGTTCCTCTGGAGTGCCGGTTCGACCCCGGCCACCGGTATCAATTGAGTAAACCAGCTCCTAGTTTAATAGGAAGCTGGTTTTTTGTATTTTAAAAAATATAATAGTTCAGAAAATCTATCCGTTAAATTAGGATTACATTACATAGGAAGAGTGAAGGAGAATGGAAAAGAAGAAAGGGATAAAAACAAAAGTTGCACCGGACCGAATCGGTGAATTAGGAGAATATAAGATAAATATACAGCTAGCCCAGCTGCCGAAAAATTATCTGTATCTTAGCGATTTACTCATAAAAAACAGCAAAGCAAAATCTGGCTATTCTCAAATTGACCATGTTGTCTTAACACCGTATGCCATTTTTGTAATTGAAACAAAAAATTACAAAGGAACGATTTATGGTGATCGCCAAAGGAAGAGCTGGAGGGTAAATGGAAAGTTCCCAATGATGAATCCATTCAATCAAAACTATGGGCACATAGAGGCAATTAAAACTATTTTAAGCGGTGTTAAGGGTGCTGGATATGTATCAATAGTGTCTTTTACAAGTAGAGCAGTATTTAAGGTCAATGAGGAACTGAGACAAATGAAATCAAATGATCTTATTGTATATGACACAGAACTCTCAGATTTCATTGCAAGAAAATGCAATGTACTTAAGCTAATAAATCCATCTCCCATTTTTTCAGACATTGTTATTAAGATAATGCATAATGCTTTAGAGAGGGTAAATGTCACATCTCCTGAAATAAGGAAGCTGCATGTGGACGAATTGCAGAACAAAAAGCACTAAACAGCGATTGAAGAAATACTGTGTTTCAATATCCGTAAATTATTTATGAAAATTTCTACAGTCTGACAGGGAAAATATTATTTTCTGTTTTTTTTTGTTTTAAAAAATTTAGAGGTTAATATAGCAAAAATGTCCTATTTTTGGTTTTTTTTAGTTATAAATGCGGTTTCTGTTCCAAATAAATCCATATTTTTGGTAGAATTACTATAACACTATAAAATTATTGTTAACTTATACAGCTAGAGTTCTATACTTGTCCAATCTTCAATCACTGCTCAAAAAGAGGGGAAGGAAAACAAGGATGATGATTAGAAAAGATTCACAGAAGCTGATAATCAAGGTAGTATTTCCGATTGTTCTTTTCGCCCTTATAGTGTTGATGAAAAATTATTGGGGCAATGAGGCTGTTGCTTTTTTACAAGGGAATAAATGGGGTTTACTTATTGGATTTACGGCTATTATGTTATATATTAGCTGGGCATTTCCGCCTTTTTTCCGAGAGTACAAGCAGAACTTGAGACGGACTTGGTATTTCCTGTTTATTGTTGGCATGATATTGCTGCTGATGGAGATGGGGTTTAAAGAAAGTGAATGGAGGAGCTATGCATTAATGGCTCTTATGTTTGTTTTTGTGGACTTGGCTATATTTATCACACCGAATATTAAAAGAATCGGAGTAGCAGAAGTAGAGAGCATCAATGAAGTGGAAAGCATTAATGATGAGATGAAAAAGGTGATTATTCAGACGAAAAGCAGGAGTAAGCAGTTTACCACAATATTGGACAGTGTTGCCACTTATTCGTTTGGAACTCAGGATTGGACCGACATTGAAGACTACCGAATAAGCCTTGAGGACTTTCTGTATGCTTATGGAGAAATATGCCGACAGGATATTACTGTCTTTTGCAAGGATGATGACATTATCTTTATTGCTGAAGTCGGAACAACCCTCGGTATAGAATTGGATGAGGATCAACTAAATCGCTTAAATGAAGAGACAATTGTGCAATTAGACAATAAAACAGTGCTTATTCCTTTTACAAAATTGATCCATCCTGTTGTCATCTCTGTTGAATCGGACAAGGAGCCTCTGCTGCAAATTGATTTTGACTACATCATTGACCTTGCAGTAATCCACTCCTGGTATAAGGAGCAATAAAATCGGGCTCTCTTTTAGGTGGCAGATTAACGAATATGGTGATAAAATGGTAGTATAAACAAGGAAAGGAACAGATATCATGGAGGACAAAGATTACACGATGCCTGCAGTCAGAGAAGCTGGTCGGATGAGAAAGAAGAACCAATCGCCTCTTATTGTCAAAAAATCAACATCATCTCTTCCACATGTTCCTACAGCATTGTATACAAGGGAATTATTTGAAAAGAGTGATGAAGTGGTCAATCACTTAAAATACAACAAGACTGCCAGAGGAACAAATATCATTCATCTTAATGATTAAGAAACACATATTTTGCCTATACAGTAAATATACTAAGCTTACTATAATAACAGCGTGGGGGAATATGATGACATCAAAGAAAAGAAAAAGTCCCTTTTTACTGGAGAAGCCAAGCGGAAAGCTTCCAAAGGGCGATCTTGAGCAAGATGTCTTATTGGAGCTTAATGCCGAGCTGAAATACAAATTACGGCAACTTAAGATAAAATTACTTGATTAACATATAAATATCACAAGAGATAACAGTTTGTCCTGAACAGGTTAAGCTGTTTTTTTTTGTCGAATTGTAAATGTTCGCTATAAGTTTATATCTGTTAAATAATCTTCAAGAATTCTTTTAATATCGCCTGCTAAGTCATGGAATTGTTGTGATTGGCACCAAAATTATAATGACGGCAATTCTGTAAGCCTTTATCATGCTCAATACCATTTTCATAAAGAAAAGTAAAATCCCCCTTTAACATAAAAGGGGGACTTGTACTTATGCTAATTTACGTTTTGCAATAAAGTAAAGAATACCGCCACTTACAAGAATAAGTCCACCATACAATAAGAAGCTGTAATTGCTTGTTGCTGTATTCGGCAAATTATTCTCCTCCTCACTTCCAGCATTCACAGTAACAGCATCGCCTTCCTCTTCTGAAACTGTTTCAGCAACTTCTTCATTAGTAGAATTATCTTGTGAAGTTGTATCTTCATTTGATGAATTGCCGCCCGTTTCTGTGTCTTCATCTGTATCAGTTTCAGTATCTGTATCTGAATTATTTTCCTCCTCGCCTGCAACTGGTGCCGTAACTGTAATAACGCTTTGTGCCTTGTGTTTTTTATCAGCAGTTTCAACAGTAATAGTTGCTGTTCCAGATGATACAGCTGTGACTAGCCCTGTTTCTTTTACAGTTGCAATTTTCGTGTCTGAGCTCTTCCATGTTAGTTCCTTGCTGTCTGTCGTGTTTGCTGGTTTGATTGCAGCATTAAGGGATAAGGTTTGTCCGACTTCCAAAGTTGCCCTTGTTTCATTTAGAACAATCTCCTCGATTTGAATAACTGGATCTGTCTGGAATTCGTTTATTGATACAGTCCCGCTTACTTCATTGCCGACAAGAACGAGTGGTCTGCCTGTTGGACTTTCTTCTGCAGAGATAAATTCCAGCCCTTCTGGTCCCACGTCTCCTGAAATCGCGCTAGAGAAATCTCTAGTGTTCAAGTAGTTGGTAAATATAGGCGCAGCAGGGTTAGAAATATTATAGGTCATGAAGCCTCCGATTCTCTCCAGTCCAACAAAAGCAAAAAGCTCATTGCCGATTTGTCCGACTTTTACATCTTCAGGTTCAGGCCCCTTTTTCGCACTTCTTTTCTCAAAAGCATCGTCATCATTTGACCAGTTAAAGACATCTGGAAGTTGTGCTGCTGTTATATCCTCAAAGTCACTGCCGCTGTCATATACTAATTCCATCGTATCTGCCTTCCAAATGGAGAAGGAGCGGCCGCCTAGTGTATAAACAGCATCTGTACCTCTATCTGTGAGTACTTCCAGCTTATCGTAGTCCCCTGAATCCTTCATTTCTTGAAAAGCTGATTCTGCCTGTTCCTTAGTAAAGCCTTTAAATAGGGAGGTGTCTAAGTTGATTGTATCCTTCACTTTACCGAAGTCTTCAATATTGACGAATTCCTCCCATTCTGTCGCATCACCCTCATTTGCAGTGATAAGATACTCAATTCCGCCAATCTCTGTTTGAGTGATAGAGTCAGGCATATAAGCACCTAAAATCGGCAATTGCTTAATTTCAATCTTGTCATTGCGGGCGGCATCCAGACCGTTTCCTTCTAAAGAGTGGTCTTTGTATCCTAATGATTTTACAGATAGCAACTTGCCTGTTTTTACATCAATTGAGGCAACTGCATTATTTTCTTGCAGTGTTACATAAGCTTTGCTTGCATCCTTGTTTAGTGCAAGATATTCTGGTTCAAGATCATGAACAGCATCAGCTATCGTTCCGCCATTGCGGATATGTACATCTTGATCAATAACACTTGTATCGTTGAATTTTACTGTTTGTACTTTTTTTGTCTCATAATGAACGATAGTGACAGAACCTTCCGGATCAACACCGTTTTCAAGTCCTTGTCTCGGCTCTGCTTCGTCTGCAGTCAGAATGTAACTCCCATCATCTGAGATTTTAACCATGTCAGGCTGTATGCCTGCTTCGAATGTTTCCAATACTCCTCCATTATAATCCATGATTACAATTCGTCCGTTCTTCGTATAATCGGCATCTTGAACTGCAGCGGCAATAATCTTTTTATCTGTGTTAATATCTATGCTAGTTAAATCCCCGTATTGAAAGGAGTCTGTATTAACTGCATCAGCAATATTAATCGATTCTTCCTTTTGTAAGTCCTGCACTTCTGAAGAGTATAAACCTGACAGGTCAACAACATCAATCGTCTGGGCTTTTCCATTAATCACATAGAATTTCTCATTATCTTTATTGTACTGGACAATTTCGGCAACGCCACCATCTTCATCTGTCAAACCAGTACTGTAATGAGCAATTTTTTTCACCTCTGTGCTGCTTTCTGCAGAAGTGATGGACGGATAAGCAGAAAACAGCATTAAGCCTGTCAGTGACAGTGTGGAGATTCCTTTTAATTTTTTTGATAGCTTCATTGTTCCTCTTGTTCCTCCTCTATATAATGGGGTCTAAAAATAGAATAGCTTCCTACTATGGTATAAATATCTGAATTATGTAATTTTTTTGTTTGTATTTTGTAAATGAAGACTAAAGCAGATGGGGCAAGGGTTTTCCTGTTATTTTGTTCTACAGGTAAAATTCCACCAACATTTCATTTACATATATCCCCTTTTCTTTACAATTATTCACAAAATGTTAAAAGCAGTTTAAAAACTTTCTATTATGATGGACGAGGAAAGGGAAATGAATAAGCAGAGGAGGCAAATATGATTAGTCGCAAGAGGGGAAAGACGAGTAAGAAATGGATGCTGCTAGTGCTCATGGTTGTATTCTTTTTTTCTACTATTTTTACAAGCAGTCGTCCTGCAGTATCGTACGCAGCAGAACCTTTAGAACCTCAGCAAGCGCCATCATCATCTGATGAAGAATCAGAAAAAAGCACAGACAGCTCCGATGATACAATGGATAAGGAGCTAAATGAAACACCTGCTAATTCACAAGAGAAGACAGAAGAAGACACAAAAGAAACAAAGCTTTCCGAGGAGACAGGAACGACAGAGAATGAGGAGCCTGCAGTAAAACAAGAGCAAGAAACGAAAACAGAGACTCCAGCTGAAGAAGTAACAGAAAAGCCTGCCGAGGATCCGAAGCAGGAAGAAGCGGAACAGCCGCAAGAAGAAACTACTAAAGAGGATTTCAGTAAGTACCCGCAGCTATTGATAACAGAAATTTCTCCAGATTCAAAGGGTACTGATTCATATGAGTATATGGAAGTATACAACAATACGAATCAGACACTTAATCTCGGAAGTTATGCCTTTTACTATCAGTTTACAGACAAGAGCCAAGGTGATAAACTTCTTAGTTTGCCTGACAAGACAATTGCTTCAGGACAAACACAAGTTATTTGGTTCAATAAAGATGATTTAAATATAAGCGATTTTAATAAGCATTTCCAGACTTCCTTAACAGACAAGCAAATTCTTTCCTTTAAGGGTGATTTCACTGGATTTGCAAACGTCGGAAATCGGGCAGTTGTGATAAAGAGCCTTGCAGGAGCGGAAATCATTTCTGCGA
>JAPSHL010000177.1:0-4029 GCA_031179905.1 Bacillus sp. (in: firmicutes)
CACATGAACTTTTAATAGCAGCTTTAGCAAAAAGTCCTTATAAGTATAAGGGCTTTTTACAATTCTTAAAAAGCAAGCTCCAGGTGCGGATCCTCCTTTAATGTTTCCTTAAAGCTGTTAGAAGGGATATAGTGATAGATGCTAACCTTAAATGCTTAAACTTTTCCCATAACCCTTCAGCATTATAATTGAAGGTCTTTTTCGTCTTCATCCTTCATGGTGTTTTTTCTAATAAAAGAAAAACTTTTCCTTATGTACATAAAGCTTTGTTACTTTTCCAGATAAAATGCATGGCGCAAAAATAGATAGGACTTAATCTTATTTGTTAACCGATAACTAGTTGTCTTTTATATTTGGAATATAACAGAATGTCCCAAGGAGGCGAGAAGAAAGGATATTGACTTTCAGCCGTTTGATGTTAAGAAATTTCAAGTCCTTGTCTTTATTTAATTATTTTATAGACGAAGGAAGGCAATGTTGTAAAATCTTTTATAATATCTCTGAAATATTGTTGTGCTGGTATATAAGATGTTTGGGCCATACGATCATTGATTTATATGATTTTTTTACAAAATTCATTTTTGTCTTTTGCAGCCGAACATGCAGCTGATACTGAAAAATCAGCTCATCAAGCTCCTGACTGTATCTAACTGTTTCCTCACTCGTATAACCTGAACGTTTTGCTTCCTCAATCATCACCTCTCTTTTTTTTTGAATAGCGAGCAGTAATTCTTGTTTCCTCGGTTGCACTTTCTTTCCTCCTAATCAATTTATATTAATTATTTGTAAAGACAAATTCACGTTTACTTGATGAATTATTACAAGAAAATAAATAAAAGTAAATAGAATCGCAATATTAGACATTTTTTTCTTTAAAATAGGTATTTGGAATTAGCATAGTCAAAAAAAAGTCTGAATTTCGACAAATAAACCTTCAAAAACTTCCACAAACCCCCAAATATATGAAGCGCTTTCATTTTATTTTTTAAAAATATTATTGTTTTTACTCTTTTTATCGTTTTAAGACATACAAATTTTTACATTTTTTATCCTTTATTTTCGACGTTATCTTTCAGGAAAAGAGAGAACCCATCGGATTTATTTCCGGCGGGTTCCCGTATAATTTATTCAATTGACAGCTCTTTCAGCCTTTGTACTGCCTCTAAAAGCCGTTCTTCTGATGTGAGCAAGCCTACCCTGACATAACCTTCTCCATATTCTCCAAATCCCGTCCCTGGTGCAACAGCAATATGCGCCTTATCAAGTAAATAGTCCGCAAACTCTTCGGAAGTGAAGCCGCCAGGTACTTTCAGCCATGTAAAAAAAGAGCCGCTCGGCGCCTCAACCTTCCAGCCGATACTCCTTAAACCGTTAATAAAGACATCTCTTCTTCTTTCATACATACTGTTAAGCTGTTCTACTTCCTCAAGGGAACTGGTCAGTGCTGTAATAGCTGCTTCTTGAATCGCCCCAAACAAAC
Source organism: Bacillus sp. (in: firmicutes) (assembly GCA_031179905.1). Taxonomy (GTDB): domain Bacteria; phylum Bacillota; class Bacilli; order Bacillales; family Cytobacillaceae; genus Niallia. Next base: position 1,481 of record JAPSHL010000177.1, read on the forward strand.
TGACATAAAGATGATCCTGATAAAGATTTAATGAAGAGATTACACTTTTGTTTCCTACTGCAAAGCCTACCCTCCATCCAGCCATATTGAAAGTTTTTGATAGAGTGTAGATTTCAATCCCTGCATCCTTCGCTTTAGGAGTCTGCATAAAACTGATTGGTCTTTTTCCATCAAAACCAATTGCCCCGTAAGCAAAATCATGAACCACACAAATATCATGTTCAAGACTTAGAGAAACAGTCTCCTCAAAGAATTCACTCGTTGCAGTAGAACCAGTTGGATTATTAGGGTAATTTAAAAACAATAGTTTTGCCTGCTCCAGCACAGATTTAGGAAGCTTATTATAATCTGGCAAAAAACGATTTTTCGCCTCGAGAGGCATCATGACCATCTCTCCTTGTGCAAGAGCAACCCCTGACAAATAATCAGGGTAGCCTGGGTCTGGCAACAGTACTATTTCACCCGGATTAAGTAGACATTGTGGGATTTCCACTAAACCTGCTTTTCCTCCAAATAACACAGCCACCTCTGTATCCGGGTCCAATTCCACTGCATACTCTCTTTCATAAAATTCAGCAACCGCTTTTTTTAGGGCAGGATATCCTCTGAATGGAGAGTACTTATGGTTTATTGGATTTTCTGCTGCCTTCTGCAGACTCTTGACAATATAATCAGGTGTTGGCTGGTCGGGATTGCCTTGTCCCAAATTAATGACATCATAGCCTTGTTCTGCATACTCAGCAACCTTCTCGACTAGAGAAGCAAAAAATTGTACTGGCAGCCTGTCTAACAAGGCTGATTGACGGAAATTCTTCATTCCCTCTACCTACTTTCCTAAATAATGCACGTTTTTAATACAGCCTACTTACCTACTATTTCTTGCTGCAATCCACTATAAAATATACAATATTCAATTTATTTGTGTTATAAAAGAAACAAGGAAATAAACTATTGAATGTTGATTATCATTATAAGCGATTAAAATCGAGATGAATAGAGGGTGATTTTCCTGGAATGGAATATAAGCGTCATTCAAATGGACATTATTTTTGGTGACCCGGAGAAGAATTTTCTTGTTGCTGAGAAAAGGATAAAAGAAGCGTGTGATGGAAAAGAGACGGATGTTGTCATACTTCCAGAATTATGGACGACAGGCTATGATTTACCTCATCTTGCCGAAATTGCAGATAATAATGCAGAGAGAGCAGTCCGCTTTTTCCAACAAATAGCTAAGAAATATCAAGTTCACATCATAGGCGGATCTGTTGCCAACAAAAAGGACGGCGGTATTTTCAATACACTTCTTGTCATTAATAAAGAAGGGGAGCTTATACATACTTATGACAAGCTCCATTTATTTAAACTGATGGATGAACATCTTTATTTAAAAAGCGGAACATCAACAGGCCTCTTCAAGCTGGAGGATGAAACTCTTGCGGGGATGATATGCTATGATATTCGATTTCCAGAATGGGTTCGTGCACATACTTCACAAGGAGCCAAAGTACTGTTTGTGTCAGCTGAATGGCCGCTTGTCAGACTTGCTCATTGGAGAGCACTTCTAATAGCCAGGGCAATCGAAAACCAGTGCTATGTGGTCGCTTGCAACAGAAGCGGCTCTGACCCTGCAAATGTGTTTGCAGGCCATAGTATGATTATAGACCCATGGGGAGAAATTATCGGCGAAGCAGGTGAAAAAAGCGAACTCTTAGAGCGGACCATCGACCTAGCCAAAGTATCCGAGGTTCGGAGTATGATCCCGATTTTCTCTGATAGAAAACCAGAATATTATTGATAGAAATAGGGATAGTTGTTCTATCCCTATCATTTTGCCCACATTTCCTCCGGGTTTAGTTCGTAGATGTTGTTTTCCCTATACATAAAATGATTAATTATAAATTCTCTGCGTATTGTTGCATAATCGTCAAAAAATCTCTTAATATATTCATTCAGTTCTTTCTCTTCATATTTTCTTCCTTCTTTAAGTCCCTTTACGATATGCCGGAAGATGATTAATTTCTTTTTCCTTTGTGCAGGGATATTCTTCAATCTCCCGTCTGGACCAATAAAATTCTCAATAACCTTCGCTGTTTCTTCCATGTTAATCTCCAATGACTGCTCTCCTTTCTCAAATTGGGATAGTTTTATAAGAGCTTCTGCTTGATGCGAAATGACTGATTTGTTCAAATAGAAATAAATTGTGTTTTTTTCTCTTCGTTCATACACTACATTGATTTCACGCAGTTTCTTTAAATGATGAGTAATAGTAGGTGCTGTCAACCCTAATTTACCTGCAAGGGCACCACCATTCCACGGTTTTGCAGCAAGTAAAGAAATGATTCTGATCCTTGTAGGATCACCGATTATTTTGTGGAAAGCGACCATCCTGTCTAGCTGCATGCTAGCACCCCCTCTAAATTAGATATATATCTAATTAGATGATAATAAAAAGACTTCTATGTTGTCAAGAAGTCTTTTTATTACATATAACAATTAAGTTAATTTAGCTTGATTGGCTTTTCTTGGCAGGTAAATATTAAATTTCGTTC
>JAPSHL010000177.1:4039-7357 GCA_031179905.1 Bacillus sp. (in: firmicutes)
TCCTGTTCCCTCTTCCGACTCTACTTCGATTCTACCTTCATGCTCTTTTATAATTTTAAAAGAAACCATTAGCCCTAATCCAGTTCCCTTTTCTTTTGTCGTGTAAAATGGTTCTCCTAGCTTTGCCTGCTTCTCTTTGCTCATGCCATTGCCATTGTCTTCAATAGTAATATGGAAATATTCTGGGGAACAATCAATGCTTGTCTTAATTTCTCCGCCTGTTTCGAGAACCTCAATCGCATTTTTTACAATATTAATAAATACTTTTTTTAATTGGTTTGGCTCACAAAACATTTCTGTGTTTGAAGTAGTATAATTTCTTGTAAATTGAACATTATATAAAACTGCTTGTGCATTGAGCAAATCCAGTGTCTCATTCATAATCTGCTGGAGATCTGCCTTAACAAACTTGACGTTTTGCGGCTTGGAAAGAAGCAGAAACTCATTAATAATCGTCTCTATTCGACTTAGCTCCGATTTAATAACAGTGAAGTACATGGAGTGCTTTTCGCTGTCTTTGCTGCTCTCTAATAATTGAATAAAGCCTTTTAATGCTGTCATTGGGTTCCTGATTTCATGAGCAATTCCTGCTGCAAGCTCACCAATTACATGGAGAGTAGAGGATTTTCTAATCTGTTCTTCTAGTATCGCGTTTTCTGTTACATCTCTAAGTGCGGTGATGCTAAAGCCAGAGTATATATTATACTTGTTCCGGAATTCCATCTGTGTCCAATCATCCCCATTAAAGGAGGCAGTATATATGCCCCTATTCTGCCCCTCGTCTCTTAATGACAGGAGCTTTGGCTTGATCTCTTCTCCGATTGTTTTTCCTTCCGGCAAATAATCGATAAGGTTTAAGCCAATTAAGCTTTCCTTATCCATTTGCAGCATGCGCAATGCAGCTTTATTAATATCACTGATATTGTAATCTCTGTCCCAAAGGATAACTCCATCAAATACTTCCTCAAAAATCGTTTCAAACATGCTTTTGCTGTCAAGCAGCTCCAGCTCCATATTATAGCGTTCTGTAATATTACGAAAAATACTCATATGAAGCCCTTCGACAGAATGAAGCTTCGTTGTAAACTCCAGCAGCTTTTTTTGACCATTTGGCATCAAAAACATCAACTCATCCCGATGGGACTTTTTGCTGCATAAGCTATTAATAACATGAATATAGCTTTCGTCCTTTTTATATACAAAGTCGCTGATTTTCCGCTGTTTCATATCCTCTAGACTGCTTTCAAATATAGCCAAGGCAGCCTTATTTGCTGAGACAATCCCGCCATTCCCCTTCCAAAGAACTATTCCATCCAATGCTTCTGTAAAGAAATCATGAAATAACGCTGCATCCTTACGCTGTCTTTTTTCCAGATTACGTAGGTATGTGACATCTTTAAAAACAGCTAAAAAATATGGATAATTAGTTATTCTGGATAAATGGATTTCGGAATAGGATTCTTTTGTGGGATTTGCCATTGAGAGAACCGTTGTATTTGCGTCTTTATTTGCAGACTTTAAGCTTATCCAGCTCCTTAAGTCAACTCTGTACTCATGCGGAAGGTAGTGAGTAAGGTTTCGTCCAATCATATCTTTTTTATGGATATGGAATATATCTTTGATTGCATGATTAACCTCCAGGATTACTCCTTTTTCGTCCAGAATGATCATTCCTTCACTGGAATTCGCAAAAGCCGCTGTTTTTAGCTCCTCGACCATTTCTCTGCAATTCCTTTCACCCTTCAGCCGCTTGTTCTCTAGTTCCAAAAAGCTGATCTTTTTTTTCAGCTGTTGGATTTGCTCCATTTCTTTTGTATAGATTTCACCAGCCAAGAATTTCCCGCCTCTCGTAAAACTTGTGCATTATTTATTCTACAAAATTCGGGAAAATCCTTTATGGTTGTTAATAAAAAAGTACTTCCTAATATCAAAAAGTTTGCAGAAATAAAATTAAGGGAAATTTCAGAAGCTTGTATTATCCTGGTATTTACATTTTAAGCAAATTGTTTACAAAATTATTTCACTTATATTAATAAGTAGATATTTAGTTAACAACTTTTGAAAAACAGTTTAGCCATTGTTTATATGTGCTATAAATAATAATGGTTAACAGCCAATAATCTGCCTGAAACTTTTTCCATATTTAACTAGCTAGATTTGGAAATGGCGTTGCTGCTTAAGCTAGCTTGCAAAAGAAGGGAGAACATAATGAAACAATCGCGAGATTATTACTTTGATAACGCAAAGTTTCTGTTGATTTTTTTCGTTGTATTTGGCCATTTTATTCAATCTTTCACTAATGACAGCAATAGTATCTATAGTTTGTATAAAGTCATTTACACTTTTCATATGCCGGCATTTATTTTAATTTCCGGTTTTTTTGCGAAAGGAATATACGAAGAAGGTTATGTACAAAAATACGTGAAGAAGCTGATATTGCCATATATCATCTTTCAGGTTATATACAGCATCTTTTATTTTTATCTATATGGAAAATCGAGTTTTTCGGTTGATCCATTAAGCCCGCACTGGTCTCTATGGTTTTTAATCAGCTTGTTTTTCTGGAATATGCTCTTGCTGGGCTTTTCGAAGCTAAAACCTATATATGGATTGTCGATAGCCGTACTTCTAGGTTTGGCTATCGGATTTGTTGATTGGACTTCAAGCTACTTGAGTCTTACAAGAACATTTGTATTCTTTCCATTGTTTTTATTAGGGTATTATATGAACAAAAAACATTTCGAATGGGTCAGGAGAAAGCCTTTCAAAATAGGAGCAATTGTTGTTTTTGTGATTTGTTTTGCCGGGTTCTACTATTTCCCAAATATAAATTATCAGTGGCTTTTAGGATCAAAGCCATATGATGTGTTGGCTTCCTCTTCATTTGAAGCAGTGCTTGCGAGAATTGGGTTCTATTTATTGAGTTTTTTAATGATTTTCAGCTTTTTTGCCTGTGTTCCGCAAAAAAAATATTTCTTTACTCGATTTGGAAAGAACACACTTTATGTCTATTTATTACACGGATTCTTTATCCGTATTTTTCGATCAACTGACCTGCAGGAAGTTTTCACGACGCCGAAATCCTATTTTCTGATTGTGCTCTTGGCTTTCCTGCTTACGTTAGTATTATCGACCAATCTAGTGGCATCACTTGCACAGCCATTTATAGAATTCAGAACGACTAAAATGCAAAAATGGTCCACAAAAACAAGCTATAAAGAGAAGCTCTTTTAAGAAATGCTTCCCTTTATAGCTTAAAGGAATAACTGAGGCAGGTACCTTAGTTATTTTCTTTTGCCGCTTTTGACTTTGTCTTTT
>JAPSHL010000178.1 GCA_031179905.1 Bacillus sp. (in: firmicutes)
AGGAGAATGAACAGCTGCTGTTGTTTATGTCTGTTTTCACTTACGGCTTCATCATCCTAATCTCTTTAATTTCAGCAGCTAATATTTTTAATACAATCAGCACAAGCATTGCGTTAAGAAAACGAGAATTTGCTATGCTTCGGTCTGTCGGAATGACACCGAAAGGCTTTAATAAAATGCTTCAATATGAAAGCATGTTTTATGGGATGAAAGCATTGCTTTACGGTCTACCGCTCAGTGTTGCAGTTATGCTGCTGCTCTATTTGTCAATTAGACAGACATTTGAATACGGTTTTGCTTTACCATGGATGAGCATTATCTATGCGATTGTTGCTATCTTTGTCATTGTTGGTTCTGCTATGATGTATTCCACTAGTAAGATTAAAAAGGAAAACATCATTGATGGATTAAAGCAGGAAAATATATAAAAAAAGCGCCGGATTTGAATAGGTCAAATCCGGCTTTTAATGTTGATATTTTTATTCTTTCGATAAATGTTCAATGCGGGGGAAGGACCGTTTATCAAGAACTACTTCATCGGCTGCATCTCTGTTTGTATTTCCTTCGCCTCGTCTTTCTAGAATCGGCGTATCGGGAGTATCCTGAAAAACAGGGTTTCTTCGTTCATAACCTTCGTTAGGTCCGAGAGAAATATTCATTCCCTGCTCACTTTTTTGTAAAGAGGGCATTTCCGGATAGTCAGTGGCAACGATATCAGGATCAAACTCTTTTGCGTCTTTTTCAACAGCCAGCAAAAACTTTCCTTCTTCAAGCTCGTCCGTAAATTGATTAAGTTCTGCGGCTGGAATATCCAAATTAGCTGCATTAGTGTTTTCATTTGTGCCGAAACCGAGATCTTCCATTGTGAAATAACTTTTCAATTTCTCGAAAAAACCAGCAGAATTTTGTGTCTCTGTAGAAGTAATGCTTGCATCAGTCTTAGTTTCTAAATAATCAGTGTCTGTCCTATTTGTTACGACAGAAAAATCTTCCGCAACATATCCTCTAGCGGTTAGTCTTTCAATTGCGTTGATTGTTTCTTCTGGAGTCTCGTAAACAGCTACTATACTTTTTGCCATTTTTATTCCCTCCTAAAAAAAATCAAATAATCAGCTATGTTCATTCTTTTCCCGCAATCTAAGATAATAAACGAAAATGATGATATTACCAAAAAAGGAATGAAAAAGGTGCTTATTTACCAATTAGTCCATGAGGTAAGACATGCTTCTATAGCCCGTTACATGCAGTAAAAAACCAGAACTAGCAAAAGTTCTGGTTTTTTCAGCCGTTTAACGCTCGCAAGCAATTAAGTCTTTATCCCTGTCACTCTTTTTGTTGGCGTCATAAAGAGCTTTAGAAACATAAGGCTTGTATTTTGTTTTTCCGCCTTTATTTTTAACATTAGAAGCGCGAGCCACACCGCCCTTATATTTTTTGTTGAGCTCTGTGCAGTTTTTATAAGTTTTTACTTTTGCAGCCGCTTCTGCTTCATTGACTGTACCAAGTGTGAAGGTGAAAAGCAGACCTGCTGCTAAGGCAGCTTTCATAATTGTTTTCATATAATTCTCCTTTAATTTTACATTAGGATAAGATGGGTATTTAGGAAAAATCGGAATTTTTTCAAATATATATCCAATCCCTATATGATGGTATCTTAATCCTCTTATACTAGCAATGAAAATATGATATTATGTATAAAATTAATTTTTCTAAGAAATTAGGAAGGGGAAGAATGAATGCTTAGGACTTAAGTGGACCTCATGATGTGGACTCTGTTTTTGGCATGCTTTTGCAATGGTTGATAAAAACTATCAGCGGCTTGTTTCCATTATGGAGGGAGTGTCGCAAGATGAACTGGAATATAAGGAACTGGAAATAGTATCTCTCAACTGTTAAGGCATTTAGCAGTTGTTGATCTGCATTGGGTATATCGCAATAAAGCAAATGGAGAATCCCTGCATACTGAAAACCCGGTATGGTCCAATGCTTGGTACTGATGGAAAGCTGCCTTGTGTAACAGGATTGCCTTTGGAAGAATTGCTTCAGAACTATTTTGGAGATTCCCAGCTTGAAATAACCGTTAGTTATGAAGGCGGCGAAAAAGCAACAATCAAGTGAGGATTAAGGCATATGGCTGATCACAGCCGTTATCATCAGACACACATTAATCAGCTGCGTAAATGGTATAAAGAGTTATTTAATAAGTAAAAAGAAGGAAAGGGAGGAATTATAATGACACTCCAGCAATTGAAATATGTGGTTGAAATTGTACTGTGCGGTTCGATTAATGAAGCAGCAAGGCGTTTGTACATGTCACAGCCAAGTTTGTCAAAGGCAGTGAAGGAGCTGGAAAAGGAGATGGGGTTCGAGATATTTTTGCGGACATCAAAGGGAATCACATTATCGAAAAACGGCGCTGAATTTCTAGGGTATGCCCGCCAAGTAGTGGAACAGGCGGAACTGTTGGAACGGAGATATTTTGACAGTGCACCATCTCAGCAGCTATTTTCTGTTTCCACACAGCATTATGCGTTTGCTGTCAATGCATTTGTTGAAATGATCAAAAAACATGGTGCAGATGAATACCAATTTACATTGAGAGAGACTCGAACATATGAAATCATTGAGGATGTTAAAAACTTCCGCAGTGAAATTGGCATCCTGTATGTGAGCTCTTTTAATGAGAAGGTGATGCTTCAAATGCTTGAACAAGAAGGCCTTGATTTCCATTCTCTCTTTGAGGCAGGTCCACATATTTTTGTGAGTGCTCAAAATCCTCTAGCTAAAAGGTCGTCTGTTACCCTTGAGGACTTAGAAGCATATCCTCGTCTATCTTTTGAACAAGGTGAATTTAATTCCTTTTATTATGCCGAGGAAATATTCAGCACGATTCCAAGAAAAAAATCTATTCAAGTGAGCGATCGGGCTACACTGTTTAACCTGCTGATTGGCTTAAACGGGTACACTATTTCTACTGGGATACTAAGCTCTGACTTGAACGGATCTGACATCATCTCCGTACCCCTTGCAGAAGAGGAAACGATTTCCGTTGGGTGGATTGTCCACAAAAAAACAAGGCTCAGCAGGATTGCTAATCTCTATTTAGAAGAGCTTAAACGATTTGTTGATTATTATGCGAATAAGGTGTTATAGCTTTTAGCTATAACGGATGATTACTTTTATCAGTTACTCTATACCCTTTTTTATATGCTAATATACATACACAATAAGAGGACAAGGGAAAGAGGGATTCATATGCAAGCCACTGATAAATCAACACAGAAAACAGCACCATTTCGTGCAGATCAAGTAGGGAGCTTACTAAGATCTGAGGCAATCAAGAATGCTCGTCTGCAAAAAGCTGCTGATGAAATTACCGTAGAGCAATTAAGAGAAATAGAAGATGCAGAGATTGCAAGAATAGTAGAAAAGCAGAAAGAAATTGGACTGCAAGCTGTTACAGATGGAGAATTCCGCAGAGCATGGTGGCATTTCGATTTCCTTGAAGACCTTCAAGGTGTTACAGGGTATCAAGCAGGCTCAGGTATTCAATTCCAACAGAAGCAAACAAAATCACGTTCTATTAAAGTTACTAGTAAGCTTGGATTTGACAAGCATCCATTTTTGGAGGATTTTAAATATCTTCAGCAAACAGCAGGTGATCATACAGCTAAATTGACAATTCCAAGTCCAAGCATGCTGCACTTTCGCGGCGAAGTGGATAGGGAAGTGTATGCAGATCAAGATGAGTTTTTCGCAGATCTTGCTCAAACTTACAAAAAAGGACTACAAGCGTTTTATGATGCTGGTTGCCGCTACGTACAGCTTGATGACACATCTTGGGCTTACTTATGTTCAGATGAACAGAAGGAACAGCTCCGTGCTAAAGGACTGGACCCTGATTACTTAAGCAGAAAATATTTAGAAACATTAAATGAGGCAGTTTCTGACCGCCCAGATGATTTTAAAGTGACAATGCATATTTGCCGCGGAAATTTCCGGTCAACATGGATTTCTTCAGGTGGCTACGAGCCGGTTGCAGAAAAACTGTTCGGTCATTTGAATATTGATGGATTCTTCCTTGAATATGACAATGACCGTTCGGGTGGTTTTGAACCGCTTCGATATGTGAACAGACCGGACTTGAACATCGTATTAGGATTGATTACATCTAAATTCGGTGAACTAGAAAGCAAAGACGTTATTAAACACCGTATTGAGGAAGCTTCCCGTTATGTTGACTTAAATCAATTATGCTTGAGCCCGCAGTGTGGCTTTGCATCAACGGAGGAAGGCAACTTGCTTACAGAAGAGCAGCAATGGGACAAGCTTCGCCATGTTGTGGAAATTTCAAATGATGTTTGGAAGTAAGAGTTTAAAAGCTACTGGCTGAAAATTTTTCAGCCAGTTTTTTTATGTTTCGATCAATAGGCTATTTTAGTAGCTTATAATGAAAGAGTAGGAAAGGAGCTGTTGACTGATGATAAAAGCTGTCTTGTTTGATTTAGACGGAACCTTATTGAACAGGGACGAATCAGTCCTTCGCTTTGCAGGACGTCAATATGACAGAATGATAAAGTGGACTGGGCATATACCGAAAGATACATATATTAACAGGTTCATCGTTTTGGATGCAAAAGGTTATGTGTGGAAGGATAAAGTATATCAGCAGCTTTTTGAAGAATTCTGCTTGACTGGTATCACCTCACAGGAGCTGCTTCAAGACTATTTGGATGAGTTTCAGTACAGCTGTGTCCCCTTTCCCAAACTAAAAGAAATGCTAGCAGAGCTGTCAGCAGCAGGGCTTCGGCTAGGAATGATTACAAACGGATTTGTAGAATTCCAGATGAGAAATATCGAAGCTTTATGCATCAAAGACTACTTTCAGGCAATATTGATATCTGAATGGGAAGGCTTAAAAAAACCTGATCCTGCCATTTTCCTGCGGGCGCTGAAAAAGCTCAATACAGCCCCTCATCAAAGTCTATTCATCGGCGATCATCCTCAAAATGATATTGCTGCAGCTAGAAATGTTGGAATGACTTGTGTTTGGAAAGAGGATAGTCAATGGCCCGGCACAATTTCAGATTACACAGTGCAGGATTTAGGAGAAATCCCTAACTTATTAAAAAAGCTTCAGTTTAAGTCTCAAAAATTTTAGATGGAGGCAATAATTATATGAATGAAAGATTTATTATTGACTATCAATCACCAATCGGGCTGATAGAAATAACTGGTTCAAAAGAAGGAGTATATTCCGTTTTGTTTACGGAAAAAGACAGTTTGCAATATCCGATTAATGAGAACATACCGGCACCATTAACAGCTTGCTATGAACAGCTTGACGATTATTTTAAAGGTAAGCTTGATACATTTACTTTTCCATATATTATGGAGGGGACCGATTTCCAAAAAAATGTGTGGTCTGCATTAATGAACATTGCTTACGGAAAAACTGGTTCTTATAAAGAAATTGCCGTTAATATTGGCAATGAAAAAGCAATCAGAGCTGTTGGCAGTGCAAATGGCAGAAATAAGCTTTGTATTGTCATACCATGTCATCGGATTATCGGTAGCAACGGAAGTTTGACAGGTTATGCAGGCGGCTTATGGAGAAAGGAATGGCTGCTTGAACATGAAAGGAATAAAAATGTCCCGAAACTATAAGTTCGGGACATTTTTTTGTTATCATATTTTAAACTGTTTGATTATTGTTTGTAAATCATCTGCTAATAGAGCAAGTGCCTGGGAAGAGGATGTGATTTCTTCCATTGATGCGAGCTGCTCCTGTGTTGCAGCAGAGATATTTTGGGTGATGGCTGCAGAATCCTTCGCTACACTGCTCACGTCAAATATAGATGTATGAACCGTTTCTGTTCCTTTTGCAAGCTTATTCAGCGCTTCTGAAATGTCTTCGATTTGGGATACGACCCCATTTACTGCACTTTCGATTTTTTTGAAAGAAGTGCCGGCAGAATTGACAACATTCAATCCAGAATGAACTTCTTGCGATGCTCTTTCCATTGTTTCGAGTGTATGTTCTGTGTCTTTTTGAATTAATTGAATCAGTTTCGAGATTTGTTCAGTTGAATTAGTTGATTCCTCTGCGAGTTTTCTTACTTCATCAGCAACTACAGCGAAACCTTTGCCGTGTTCCCCAGCTCTTGCTGCTTCAATTGCAGCATTCAGTGCCAGTAGATTTGTTTGGGCTGAAATGCCAGTGATTACATTTGTGATTTCTCCGATTTCATTTGAGCGTTCATTCAAGCTTCTGACAGCTTCTGATAAGCTGTTAACATTAGCGTAAATAGAATTCATTTGTGTGTTTACTTCTGTGATCGCTTCATTTCCTTCGGTAGAAACTTGAGATGCGTGAAGGATGTCTTTCGCAATTTTTTCCGTGTTATCAGCAATTGTTTTTGTGTAAGCAGTTATATCACTGATAATGTGGGTACTGTCTTCTACTTTATCTACTTGTTTGTCTGTACCCGCGGCAAGCTCCTGAACCGTCAGCGTTATATGTTCACTAGCTTTGCTGTTCTCCTCTGCACTTGCGCTCAACTCTTCTGAGGCTGCGGCAACCTGCTGGGAAGAATCATAGACAGTGCTGAATACAGATTGCAGCTTGGATGTCATATGATTAAAGGAGGCTGACAGCTGACCAATTTCATCCTTTGATTGATAGCTGCCTTTTACTGTGAAATCTCCATCCTCGGCAAGGGAAAGAAGCTCCTTTACTTCCTTAACAGGTCCTATAATCAAGCGACCAATCAGGATACTTAACCCGATTAACAAAAGTAAGGCAACCAGAATGACAGCTGCAACAAAAATTGTGACTGTGTTCAAGCTTTCCTTGCTTTTGTTGTAAATATTTTCCAAATACTTTGTTTTTGTGTTTGCAAGCTCTTTAAGTGTATCATTAACCTTTGCTCTGTTTGGCTCTACTTCTTTTAAGTAAAAATCATAGCCTTCTTGATTTTTATTGGCAAGAGCGAGGCTCACCACTTTATCTCTTGCAGCAGAAAGTGCAGTTACTTGCTCTTTAAACTGCTCGATCAGTTGCTGTTCACCAGGCATTAAGTTTCCGCTTTCAACCTCGGCAACAAGTGTATCAATTTCATCCCAAGCAGATGTAATTTCCTCTTGCAATTCTTTGTTCTTACTTTCGTCAGTTGTCAGCAGTAATTCTAAAGTATACGCACTGCTTGCCCTTGTATTAATCCTGATCTGCAGCATGTCAGTTATTGGCAGTAAGTTTTCTTTGTACATAATCTCCGAGTCCTTTGCCATGACACG
>JAPSHL010000179.1 GCA_031179905.1 Bacillus sp. (in: firmicutes)
CATGATCATCAAAATCATATATACAGACATATTTGCCATAACTCTGCGAATATGGGGAGTGGATGCTGCGAATTGGATCAAAGCCTTCGATTGTTCTTCATATTCTTTTCGGTTTTCCTCCATAGCTTTATCTGACTCAACATAATAATTATTGTTAGAGAGCAGTTCGTCAAACTTAGGAATTGCTTCTGACTGTCCTGCAGCTTGCCAGAGAGAGGGACTCCAGCTCAGGAGATACATCGCAGAATATTCACCTAATGCTATTAAATGATTGGCTGCTTTTCTTGAGGTGAAGCCACACAGCTCCTTCATAATTTCTGAACGTGCATTCACGTGATAGATACTTTTACCGTTTGTGGGGGCAAGTTCCTCGGATAAATAGTGAAGAGGTTCCTTATTGCCAATCAACGTTTCTCCGAGATTTTGTATTAAAGGGGTGATTGGCTCTGCAACATCATCTGCATAGATTTGGTCCCCAAGAAGAAAAAGAGAAGCAGGCCGCTTGTGTAAATCAAACCAACAGCCTGCAATGAGGTTGTCTCCTTTAATCATGGCATCATTGCCTGTTCCGTGCAGCTTTTGGCATGATCCGTACATGAAACTGGCATGTTTGTTTGCTGGAATAAAAAATGAAGGCAGTGGAAAATCATCGTATACTATGGAATACGGATTATGGGGATCGAGCAGTTGGTAGTCACCAAGATGCCATTCTTTGTCACCATCGCTAAAAAATACATTATAGCCGAGAAGCTGTCCTGTTGGAAAGCTGTCTTCGTTCGGTTCAGTCTTCATTAAATATAAAAACAAGTTTTCTCCCATTCTGACAATAGTTGTTTCACTTTGGGAACTAATACATTCAACAAAGAAAGCGCCATTAGACTGCTGGACAGTGAATACTTCTGTTCTTGCTTCAAAGGGCTTGCTTAGTGCAATCCAACAGTAGAGTTCTTTGCTGTCCGTTCTTCTTAAAATTGGTCCAGCGAGAATATCAGGTAATTGCACGATAATCACCGCCTATACATTTTTATTTAGGCTATTCACCTATAATAAAAATGGTGATAACTGCTTCCTTGTTGTTGTAAAGTTGGGGAAATGTCTAAAGAGGCTGGAACAAAAGTAATTCAGTCTAAAAGAACCCGAACAGTTTAAACTTTCGTGTAACTGTTCGGGTTCTTTATTTGTTGTATTCGGTAGGGATTCAGCATGAATATTAGCAATAAAAATATTAATGAAATGGAACGGAGGACACTCGAATCCTGCGGGAAACAAGAGAATGATTAATTATCGCAGGCTAAGCTTCCTCTCCGCGGAAAACGAGTGACCGAAGCGCAATGAAACGAACTTGATCATATAGCTGGACTCTATTATTAAACACAAAGTAAGAATCCACTGTTAAATAATTAGTTTTAATTAGAAATTTTTATTTTCATCTATGAGGTTAATATATTTTGTTTTGTCCCATTCCCCTTTTCCATGCTTCAATAGAAAGTAGTGTTAATAGATGCACTGCTGGTTGTGGCATTATTTGTGCTTGTTTTCGGCTTCCAGTTAAAGGGAGGAAGGGAGCTTCCAGACAGCTGTATACTAATCGGAAAGATTTCGGAAGATGTTTCACTATCTTCGCTGAAAGAGCTAGAAGCATTGCTTTGTTCTTCTTCCAATTCTTGAACGATACTGTCAAAAAGATAATCAATCTGTTCATCGGATTCGGATTCTAAATCAATGTTCTCAAGCTCGCTTGACATGTCATTAGATGTTGAATCTGTAATAATGGAAACTTCACTATTATCCTCCGTTTTTAAGCTGCTGATGAGGTTCAATAGAAATTGACTCATCCGTGCAGCAGTGTATTCCTCGCTCGCTTGCGAAGTTTGTGTAATCACGCTAGGAGATACTGTTCCTGCCGGCATTAACTGTTTCGGCTTCACACTTTCTAGAATCTGTGCAACTTGTTCAAAAAGAGAAGCAATCTCTTCCTCCGTACTTTCCTCTTCGTTAAACCCTGATAGCAGACTGCTAATGGTATTAAATGCTGTTTGCAAGCTGTCTGGAAGGGTGGTATCTGTTTTACTTCCAACTGTTATTGCCTTCAACTGCAGATTTTCCAGAAATGCTGTTTTTTGTTCAGTTGTTAATGCAGTTAATTCTGTTGTGCTGTTGGTGCTGCCACTGGCAGAGAATACGGGCACATCGCTCCATTGGCTGCTTGCTGCGAGCATATCATAGAATGACTCTACTGACTGATTTTGAGCAGAGGCTATTTGCGCTACAGAACTTTGCATCACTTGCAAATAGGGACTCGCATAAGAATTACTTACTGAAATGGATGACATAAAAAAACTCCCTTTCTAATAAAAACTCGGTATCTAGTAGTTAGATACATCCGTATTAATAGTAGAGAGGAAAGCTTAAGATTTTCTTAAATTTATTACTTCTATCTTACACTGCAGCATTTTGCTGCATGCGAAGACGATATTCTTTTGGAGAACAAAGATTATGGCGTTTAAACAGTTTGTAGAATTGAGCAATATTGCTTATCCCTACATCAAAGCTGATTTCCATAATGCTTTTTTCACTAGTTAATAACAAGAGTTCAGCTCTTTTTATCCGCTTGAGATTAACATAGTCAATAAAGGAAATCCCCATGCTTTTTTTGAAATACTTAATGAAATAGTGATAGCTTAAGTTTAAAATGGAGCAGGCTTCCTCGACAAAAACTTTATCTTTTAAATGATCCTCGATATAGTCTAGTACTGGCTTCAGACGGGTGAAGCTTTCAGCATCTGCGAATTTCAAGAGATTTTGGTCGTCATTTCTTACGAGAAGGAGGAGCAATTTTTTTATTGCTGAATTGATAGCAATCTCATATCCTTTTTCCTTTTGTTGTGCCTCCATATAAATTTCGATAATAAGGCTGTATACCTGCTTTTTTACTTGTTCATTCTTATCAAAAATATAATTTAACTGCTGAAGTGGTGTCGTGAC
The DNA here is from genome assembly GCA_031179905.1 of Bacillus sp. (in: firmicutes). Classification (GTDB taxonomy): domain Bacteria; phylum Bacillota; class Bacilli; order Bacillales; family Cytobacillaceae; genus Niallia. The sequence continues at coordinate 2,986 of JAPSHL010000179.1, forward strand.
TTCAGAGAAGCAGTGCAAATATGGAAGGATGCTCTGGTCAAAATGCTTCACTAAGTCAACTTGAAATACTATGTAGCGCAGATTTCCTTTAGACGGCTTACATGTCCGGTGGGGCTGTGATGCCCCCATAATATAAGTGTCCCCACTTCCGATAACAGTGGATTGATACTGGTGCTGTATGGCTAAATTGCCCTCCATAATTGCTAGAAATTCGACCTCCTTATGAAAATGCCATGTCTCCTGCTCGATAAACGCAGTATACTCTGGTTCATCATTAATTTCCCAAACCTTTAAGGATAATAACGGATTTTCATAATGTACCACTTCATTAACAGGTTCTTCATATGTATTTTTAACCATTCTCTATGACCCCCGACAAAAGATATAAATGCATCATTCATTATGGAAGTGTATTTTTTTATTTTTGGTAAATGACACAATTGAATAAAAAGAAGCCAGTTTTGAGCATTTATTAAATCGCTTTCATTTTTTATAATGATACCATAAATCGGTATTGGAGTGTGGCTAACTTGATAACTATATGGAATGAAAATCGCCATGAAAAGATAAATCCTGTTGTAGCAGACATTTACCCAGATGGTATACACGGCTGTATTGAAGGCGTTCTAAAGAATGCTGGCTTTGAAACGAAAACAGCAACCTTGGATGAACCGGAGCACGGCCTTACAGATGAAGTGCTGGAGAATACAGATGTTCTCATCTGGTGGGGCCATATTGCTCATGGAGAAGTAAAGGACGAAATCGTAGAAAAAGTTCAGCAGCGTGTCCTTGACGGCATGGGACTCATTGTCCTGCACTCCGGACATTTTTCAAAAATATTTAAAAAGCTGATGGGAACGAGCTGTGATTTGAAATGGAGAGAAGCGGACGATAAGGAGAGACTGTGGGTTGTTGCACCAAGTCACCCAATTGCTGAAGGTATCGGTGAATACATTGAATTAGAAAAAGAGGAAATGTATGGCGAGCATTTTGATATTCCCGTTCCAGATGAGCTTATTTTCACAAGCTGGTTTACAGGCGGAGAAGTGTTCAGAAGCGGCTGCACCTATTCACGAGGAAACGGAAAAATCTTTTATTTTAGACCGGGACATGAGACATATCCTACATATCATCATAAAGACATTCAACAAGTCATCATCAATGCAGTGAACTGGGCAAAGCCGGTTGCACGAGCACGTCCTGTATACGGCAACAGCCAGCCTTTAGAGAAGATATCAGGAAAATAAATACTATAAATAGGGGGAAATAAAGATGAGTATATTAAAGATTGGTGTTATTGGCTGCGGAAGCATAGCTCAGCACAGGCATCTGCCTGAATACAGCTGGAATAAGAATGTGGAAATTGTGGCTGTATGTGATATTAACGAGGAACGCGCCCTTGAAATTGGCAAAAAGTATGATGCAAAGGCCTATACAGATTATACGGAGCTTCTTGCGGACGAAGAGATTGATGCAGTAAGTGTTTGTACACCGAACTATCTGCATGCGCCAATTTCTGTAGCTGCATTGAATGCAGGCAAACATGTACTATGTGAAAAGCCGATGGCAACTTCATCTGAAGAAGCAGACCAAATGATTGAGGCTGCCGAAAAGAGCGGAAAAAAACTAATGATTGGTCATAATCAGCGCTTTGTTAAATCTCATCAAAAAGCCCGTGAACTAATTAAATCTGGTGAAATCGGCAAATTATACAGCTTCCGTTCAGCGTTTGGCCATGGAGGTCCGGAGCAATGGAGCGTGGATGGGAAGGAGAGCTGGTTCTTCCAAAAGGAGAAAGCCTTCATTGGTGCAATGGGAGATTTAGGCGTCCATAAAACAGACCTTCTCCGTTATATTCTAGGGGAAGAATTCGTTGAAGTCGGAGCCTTTGTGGAAACGAATGCGAAGGACTTCGCAGATGTGGATGATAACGCTGTATGCGTTCTCAAGACAGAAAGCGGAGTAATCGGCACATTGGCAGCTAGCTGGGCTTACACAAGCAAGGAAGATAACTCTACAGTGATTTACGGAGAGAAAGCAATCTTAAGACTAGAGGATCATCCTCAATATTCCTTAATCGTACAATATGCTAATGGCGAAACAGTAAACTATGAGCTGGGAAAAATCCAGTCAAATGATGAAGGTGGCCAAAATGCAACAGGTGTCATCGATCATTTTATTGCTTCCATCCAATCTGACAGTGAGCCTTTGATTACAGGAGAAGAAGGTAAAAAATCTTTGGAAGTTATATTAGGTGCGATTAAATCAAAAGAGACAAAGCAGATTGCAAAGATTAATCATTAAAACTTATAGATTAGAAGGAGAGAATGGCTATGAAACTAGGAGTCTTTACAGTCCTGTTCGCTGATAAAACGTTTGAAGAAATGCTTGATGCGGTAAAGGAAGCGGGTCTGCAGGCTGTTGAAATTGGCACAGGCGGCTATCCGGGTAATGCGCATTGTGATTTAGATGCATTGCTGGAGGATGAAGAGAAGAGATTGGAATATTTAAAGAAAGTCAAAGACAGGGGGTTGATGATAAGTGCTTTCAGTTGTCACGGCAATCCAATTTCACCTGAAAAGGATTTTGCGTTGCAATCCCACGAAACATTGATGAAAACAATCAAGCTCGCATCCCTTCTAAATGTGCCTGTTGTCAATTGCTTCTCTGGAACAGCAGGTGACCATGAAGGAGCGAAATTCCCGAATTGGCCAGTCACACCATGGCCAACTGAATACAGTGATGTGAAGACGTGGCAATGGGAGGAAAAGCTAATTCCATACTGGAAGGAAGTAGGGCAGTATGCAAGTGATCACAATGTCAAAATTGGTCTTGAACTGCATGGCGGGTTCTTGGTTCATACACCATATACGCTTCTGAAGCTGAGGGAAGAAACATGTGACGCAATCGGCGCTAATCTTGATCCTAGCCATTTATGGTGGCAAGGCATCGATCCAGTGGGAGCAATCAAAATATTGGCAAAAGCTAATGCTATTCACCATTTTCATGCAAAGGATACGTACATCGACCAGGATAATGCGAATATGTATGGATTGACAGATATGCAGCCATACGGCAATGTGCAGTCAAGGGCTTGGACTTTCCGGTCTGTCGGCTGCGGCCATAGTGCTGCAGAATGGTCTGATATGATGAGTGCATTGCGCACATACGGCTATGACTATGTTGTCAGCATTGAGCATGAGGATCCGCTCATGTCAATTCGTGAAGGACTGGCAAGAGCTGTATCTACACTTAAGTCAGTTGTTATCGAAGAAGCCCCTTCCCAAATGTGGTGGGCATAAATACCAACCTAGGAGGATTTAAGCATGACAACATATAAAGTAGGAATCGTAGGGTGCGGCAATATTTTTCCGATGCATGCACAATCAATTGTTTCAAGGGAAGAAGCCCAGCTCGTAGCTGTTTGTGATGTGAAAAAAGACAGGGCGGATTCAAAAGCGGCTATTTATAATTGTGCCAGCTACACAGACTATGAAAAGATGTTTGAGCAAGAGACTCTTGATGTTATCCATATTTGCCTGCCGCATCATTTACATGCGCCAGTTGCAATTGCAGCTGCAAAAAGAAAGATTCATGTTTTGACAGAAAAGCCGATGTCTATCAGCTTTGAAGATGCAGAAGCAATGGTAGAAGCGCATAAGGAAAGTGGCACAACATTAGGAGTGATTTTCCAGAATCGTTATAATCCAGGCGCACAGCTTATTAAAAAGATGCTCACACAAGGTGATTTAGGTGCAATCAAGTCAGGCAAACTGTCAGTGACATGGGACCGATCGGATGAATACTATCAAAAAAGCGATTGGAAAGGTACGTGGGAAAAAGAAGGCGGCGGTGTCATTATCGACCAGGCAATCCATACTTTAGATTTGATGAGATGGTTTGTTGACAGTGACATTAAATATGTCGATGCAACCATCAGTAACAGAGCCCATGAAATAATTGAAGTGGAGGATTCTGCTGAAGGAGTAATCTCCTTTCAAAATAACGTTGTAGCAGCTTTTCATGCCATCAATTACTACACATATGATGCACCTGTGGAAATAGAGCTGCATTGTGAACAAGGAATAGCTAAAATGGTCGCAGACCGTGCAACTGTCCGGTTAATGGATGGCAGGGAATTTATTGCAGACAACAATCCGCAGGAAACCTTCCATTATGATAACGGTGCAAAGGGTTATTGGGGTGTGAGCCATGTCAAGCAAATCAATAATT
>JAPSHL010000023.1 GCA_031179905.1 Bacillus sp. (in: firmicutes)
GGCAATAATAATATCCTCGCGGTTTTGCTTAAAGTATTTACCCAAAATTTGCTCATTTTGTCCGAAATCATATAAATCGGCTGTATCAAAATAATTAACGCCTGCTTCCACTGCTGCTTCAAGAATTGGAAACGCTGTTTTTTCGTCTGTCCCCAGACTCATACAGCCAAGTCCAAGAGCCGAAACATATAAGTCTGATTGACCTAAACGGTTTTTTTTCATAAGACACCTCTCTTTAATAGTATTTCCATCTTCATTTTATCTAAAAGAAGGTGAAGAAGACAAAAAAAGTGTCCTAAAATTTGTCTTCTTTTTCCTTCTGCGTTTTCTCGCCCTTTATCCAATCCTTAATATAAATATAATCTTTACGGTAGTTTTTTAGCATATGGCGTACTTGCCATGCCTTTCCTGTCAGTATAATTGCCTTTTCCTGTTTATAAATCTTCAAGGATTTCCTCCGTTTCCTTCCCTTTTATGAGGGGAAATAAGTATAATGAAATATATGAAAAATGGTTTAGCATATAGAACAGGAGTGAGTGATAGATGGAGAATTTAGAAGAAAAGACACTTAGCACAGTGGAAATATTTAAAGGGAGAATTATTTCTTTGCAAGTGGATGAAGTTATGCTTCCAAACGGCAGCACATCTAAAAGGGAGATTATTAAGCATCCTGGAGCGGTTGCGATTATTGCGATCACTGAAGAAGGGAAACTAGTTGTGGTGGAACAGTACAGAAAAGCCCTCGAAAAAGCAATTGTCGAAATTCCTGCAGGCAAGCTGGAAAAAGGGGAGGACCCTGAGCTATGTGCAAGAAGGGAATTGGAGGAAGAAACTGGATATGGGTGTAAGGATTTGAAGCTTATCAGCTCATTTTATACATCCCCGGGCTTTGCCGATGAAATAGTCCATGTATACTTAGCGAACGGTCTTTATAAAATAGAAAATGCGGCAGGACTAGATGAGGATGAATTTGTGAACTTGATGGAAATTACATTGGAAGAAGCGCAAGGCTTCATTAAAGACCAAAAAATCTTTGATGCTAAAACAATGTATGCAGTTCAGTACTGGCAGCTTTTAGGAAAATAAGGTGATTTGATGATTCGCATATTTACAGATTTACATATCCATATCGGCAGAACAGCAAGCGGCAAGGCTGTGAAAATTACGGGGTCCCGAACACTGACACTTTTGAACATTATCGAATATGCCAGTTTTCAAAAGGGACTTAATATGATTGGAATTATTGATTGCCATTCTCCAGAAGTATTGATGGAAATGGATCAATATATAGCTGAAGGCAGAATGGTCCAAAAGAACAGCGGTGGACTGGAAATGGATGGAATAACCATCATTCCAGGTTCTGAGCTTGAAATATATGATGATACGTGTAAAGGACCTATCCACGTGCTTTGCTATCTGCCAACATTGGAGGCTATGAAAGAATTTTCTTTATGGCTTTCTAATAACATGAAAAATATTCAATTAAGTTCACAGAGAATATATGTGAAAGGTGCCGAGCTGCAGCATAAAGTGAAGGGTCTCGGCGGACTGTTTATCCCTGCACATATCTTTACACCATTTAAGAGTCTGTACGGAAGCGGCGTTAAATCTTCGCTTTCAGAGGTTTTTGATCCGGCGCTAATTGATGCAGTGGAGCTTGGCTTGAGCTCTAATACAATGATGGCAGATAATATCAAGGAGCTTCACGATTATACTTTTGTCACCAACTCAGACGCTCATTCTCTGGCGAAAATTGCTCGAGAATATCAAATATTAGAGGTTGAGGAAGCTTCCTTTCATGAACTGGAAAAAGCATTGAAGGGTGTGGATGGACGAAGAATAGCAGCTAACTATGGAATGGACCCTTTGTTAGGGAAATACCATGAAACAGTTTGCTTAAAATGCCACCACCCATTAAGAGATGAGGAAGCTGTTTGCTCAGGCTGCGGTTATAAAAACACTAAAAAGGGAGTAGCGGCAAGAATAAGTGAGCTTTCAACACCTGGTGATAAGCCTGAAAGGCCGCCATATATTCATCAAGTGCCACTTGAATTTATCCCAGGCTTAGGAAAAAAAACACTTGAGAAGCTCCTTCATTATTTTTCAACGGAAATGCAGATAATTCATGAAGCACCATATGAAAAGCTTGCTGAAATAGTCCCTGTGCAGATAGCCGATTATATACAAGCTGCAAGAGAAGACAAATTAACGCTCACAATTGGCGGCGGCGGCCGTTATGGTCGTGTTTCAAAAAAAAATGACGAATAACAAAAAGCGAGAAGATAACCGATTCTTCTCGCTTTTTGTGTGAAAGGGATTAGGTCAAAGCAAAGACGCAAGTATCTCTGAGCGTTTTGCCATCTGCGCTCATGCAGTCTTTCCTTTGAATTCCTTCTAGTTTAAATCCGAGCTTCTCCGGAATGTTTCTGCTTTTAAAATTTAGCGGGTCACAACGGATTTCAATCCGGTTTGCTTTAAGAATATCTTGCGCAAATTGGACCAAGCTTTTTGTGCTTTCAGTAATATAGCCATTTCCCGCATATCTTGAATCACACCAGTAGCCGATTTCAAAAATGCGTACATCCCAATTGATTTTATGAAGCCCAGTGGAACCGATAAAGGTGTCTGTCTCTTTCAAGAAGATATGCAAACGGATGTCTTCTCGCAAAATAAATTTAGCATAGGACCTTCTAATATTTTCTTCTATTTCCTCATAAGACGGCTGTTTGTTGGCAAAAGGCATCCAGTCTTTCAGTTCTTGCACGGAATGCTGGATGCTTTCCATTACTAGTTTTCCGTCACCGGGAAGACACGGTCTCAAATAAAGTCTGTCTGTCTCTATTCTAGCAGGAAAATCAAGCAGAATTGGGTTCATCAGCCTTCGCTCCTTCTATTGTTTTCTTTTAAGTATAAAGGCTGCTGAGCATAATTTATAGATTATATTGGTAGAAAAATACTAGATTTGCTAGTCATATACTGCTCATACTTCTCATAGAATTAACTAACAGAATGGCACAGAGGAGAGGTAGCAATGAAAAAAAACAAGTACCAGAACATTCTAGCAAATCATTTTCGGGAGCATTCCTCCATCTATTTATTTATTGCAGTGTTGTTTTTGATGGGTGTCATATTTGGGGCTATTGTCGTGAATAGTTTAACCTTAAGCCAAAAGGAAGACTTATTCTATTATTTGTCACAATTTTTCAGCCAAATTTCCAATGGGAAGGTTGCCGACAGCAAGGATTTGTTTATTCAAAGCTTTTCTCATAACAGTAAATTTATCGGGTTGATGTGGCTCTTAGGTATTTCTATCATCGGGTTGCCAGTCATTCTCATTTTATTATTCATTAAAGGCATGGTTGTCGGATTTACGGTCGGATTCTTAGTAAATCAGATGGGCTGGAATGGCTTTTTGCTTTCTTTTGTTTCTGTCTTGCCGCAAAATATTATCATTATTCCGATTTTTATCATATCAGCAACCTTGTCTGTATCCTTTTCATTTAAGATGATCAGGCAGCAATTTATGAAGAAAATGGGGGAACCGATGCTGCCCTTATTCGGCAGATACATGTTTCTATTATTTGCAGCAATGATTTTCCTAGCGGCGGCAGCTGGTATCGAAGCATATATATCGCCTGGATTAATGAAATCGATCATTAATATGGTAGAATCCTTTATAGTGCTTATTTTGTAGACTTGAGTAAATTATAATGATTTTAATTAACAAATAATTATTGATTCTTATTTATAATAATTTTTATTAGGATTCTATTCCTTCTTCTGTTATAATGATATGGACAGTGGCTAGGGAGGGACTTTCGGAATGGAAAGTAGAATAGATAGAATAAAAAAGCTGTTGCATTCTTCGAGCTATAAATTAACTCCTCAAAGGGAAGCAACAGTGAGGGTTTTGCTAGAGAATGAAGAAGACCACTTAAGTGCAGAAGACGTTTACCTCCTTGTAAAAGAGAAATCTCCCGAGATCGGATTAGCAACAGTTTACCGGACATTAGAGCTGCTGACTGAGCTAAAAATAGTCGACAAGATAAATTTCGGTGACGGTGTTTCTAGATATGACTTGCGACAAGAAGGTGCAGCTCACTTTCACCATCATTTAGTATGCATAGAATGTGGAGCTGTTGATGAGATTCAAGAAGATTTATTAGGGGATGTTGAAAAAGTGGTTGAACGTGACTGGAATTTTAAAATAAAAGATCATCGTTTAACTTTTCATGGAATATGTCATCGCTGTATTGATAAAAGTGCAGAATAAAAAAAGAATGAGAAACCTTTTTCATATGGAGAAGGTTTTTTGCATTGTTTAATAGTTTTAGTCCCTATTACAGGTATATTTCCTCCGTAAACTGGCATAGCTTTTAATAAGACACTAGTTTGGAGGAGTAATGATGCTACAATGGTCTAAAGTAGTTTTTCGGACAGTTAAGGTTTTTTTACTGTTTGTTGGATGCACAGTTCTTTTTTATTATGCGCTTATATGGTTTAATGAAGAATATCAGGATTTTCATCGTTATGATGAACCGTCTGGAGCTGCTGTGAAAGTGAGCGGTGATGGAAGGTCAGAGGAGTTTTCTTGGAAAGAACGAATATTTCTTTTTTACTTAAATGGGGAGTAATGACTAATGGAAGAACAGCTAAAGGACTTTATGCATTTTTTATTGGTGGAAAAGGGTCTGGCAAAGAATACTCTAGTTTCGTATGAACGGGATTTGAAATCCTACAATAAGTACATGAAAGACGTAGAGATGATAGGCCTTGCCGATATTCAGCGCGCACATATTGTTCGGTTTTTGGGATATTTGAAGGATGGTGGAAAATCTTCGAAAACAATCGCCAGACACATAGCTTCTATAAGGGCATTTCACCAATTTCTTTTTCGGGACAAGGTGGTGGAAGAGGATCCGACCGTACATATCGAAACACCGCAAGGAGAAAGATCATTGCCTAAGGTCTTGTCTATGAAAGAAGTGGAGGCCTTGCTTGAGTTTCCAAAAAAGCTAGATCATTTCGGAAACAGGGACAAAGCAATGCTGGAGCTTTTGTATGCAACAGGTATTCGGGTGAGTGAGCTGATTCAATTGAATACGGATGACGTCCATTTGATGATGGGCTTTGTTCGGTGTATCGGTAAAGGAAACAAGGAGCGGATCATTCCTATTGGCGGTGCTGCCACAAGGGCGCTTACCAAATACCTTGAAGAGGGCAGACCTGCTTTTATCAGCAAAAAAGAAAATACAGATGCCTTGTTTCTTAATCATCACGGCAGGCGACTGTCGCGGCAAGGCTTCTGGAAAATCCTAAAAAGGCTCGGCAAAGAAGCGGAGATTAATAAGGAGATTACTCCACATACTTTAAGGCATTCATTTGCAACACATTTGCTTGAGAATGGGGCAGACCTGCGGGCTGTTCAAGAAATGCTGGGACATGCTGACATCTCAACAACACAAATTTACACACATGTAACTAAAACAAGATTAAAAGACGTATATAGTCAATATCATCCAAGAGCATAGGGGCAGTTCTTTCACCTTTTTTCATACAGAGGTGAAGGGGCTGGCCCTAAAATTATTTTATGTAAATAGATGTCAGACTTCTGACAATATGCTATAATTTTTTAGGTTAAAGATACATACTAAAGGGTAAAATAGGATGATTAATTCATATAGGGAGGAAGAAAAAATGTCCACATATCCATTTAAAAGGGTATTCCTGATCGTGATGGATTCAGTCGGTATTGGTGAAGCTCCTGATGCTGAAAAATTCGGCGATCTAGGTGCACATACTTTTGGCCATATAGCTGAAAAGATGAATGGTCTTCATATGCCTAATATGGGAAAACTCGGCTTGAGCAATATTGAAGCTATTAAAGGTATCGACAAAGCAGACAATCCAATGGCTCATTATACAAAAATGCAGGAAGCATCAAACGGCAAAGATACAATGACTGGTCACTGGGAAATTATGGGTCTTCGTATCGACACACCATTTCGTGTTTTCCCGGAAGGGTTCCCGGATGAGCTGTTAAATGAACTAGAGTCAAAAACTGGAAGAAAAATAATCGGCAATAAACCAGCAAGCGGGACAGAGATTTTGGATGAGCTTGGGGAAGAACATATAAAAACAGGCGCCCTAATCGTCTATACATCAGCTGATTCTGTACTGCAAATTGCTGCACATGAAGATATAGTACCATTAAATGAACTTTACGACATTTGTGAAATTGCTAGAGAGTTGACACTTGATGAAAAGTATATGGTCGGCAGAATTATAGCAAGGCCGTTTGTCGGTGAACCAGGCAGCTTCAAAAGGACAGCAAACCGTCATGATTATGCGTTGAAGCCTTTTGACAGAACAGTTATGAATGAGCTGAAGGACAGTGGATATGACAGCATTGCAATCGGTAAAATTTCCGATATTTATGATGGTGAAGGGGTAACCCAATCGTTAAGGACTGTATCAAATATGGATGGCATGGATAAGCTGCTGGAAACTTTACATATGGACTTTACGGGCTTGAGCTTCTTGAATCTAGTTGATTTTGATGCACTTTACGGACATAGACGCGACCCAATAGGCTATGGCAAGGCGCTTGAGGAGTATGATGCAAGGCTTTCAGAAGTGCTGCCGCTCTTAAACGAGGATGATTTGCTGATTATTACAGCAGACCATGGGAATGATCCTGTCCACCATGGTACAGACCATACGAGAGAGTATGTGCCGCTTTTAGTATACAACAAGAAAATCAGTGCCGGACGCGAGCTTGCATTAAGAGAAACATTCGCAGACATCGGTGCAACTATTGCAGAAAACTTTAATGTCTCTATGCCGAAACACGGAAAGAGCTTTTTGAAAGAGTTAATATAAGGAGCTGTGAACATGGATTATACAAAAATTAAACAATCAGCAGACTTTTTGAAGGAAAAATATTCCGCTGTACCAAAACTCGGTTTAATCTTAGGGTCTGGGCTTGGTGTATTAGCTGATGAAATCGAAAATGCGGTGAAAATTCCATACGAACAAATTCCAGAATTCCCCGTATCAACAGTGGAAGGACATGCTGGTCAGCTTGTATTCGGAACAATTGGCGGTGTGGAAGTTGTTGCAATGCAAGGAAGATTCCATTATTACGAAGGTTACACATTTGAAAAGGTAACATTCCCGATTCGTGTCATGAAAGAATTAGGTGTTGAAAACTTAATTGTGACAAATGCAGCAGGCGGTGTGAATGAAACATTTGCTCCTGGAGACTTAATGCTCATATCAGATCATATCAATAATATGGGAACAAACCCGCTTATTGGGCCGAACGATTCTGCTTTAGGCGTAAGATTCCCAGATATGTCGGAGGCTTACTGCAAGAACTTAAGAGCTACTGCAAAAGATATCGCTGCAAATATCGGCTTGAAAGTTCAAGAAGGTGTATATGTCGGCAATACTGGCCCATCTTATGAGACACCTGCAGAAGTAAGAATGCTTAGAGTATTAGGCGGAGATGCGGTAGGTATGTCAACAGTCCCTGAGGTGATTGTAGCAAGGCATGCTGGACTTAAAGTCCTTGGAATCTCCTGTATTTCTAACATGGCTGCTGGAATTCTTGATCAGCCTTTGAATCATGAAGAAGTAATCGAAACAACCGAAAAAGTTAAAGCAGACTTCCTGAAATATGTAAAAGAATTGGTCATAGAAATCGGCAAATAGTAGATAAGGGGATTCTCACTATGAAAATGCGAATGGTTGATTTAATTGAGAAAAAACGTGATGGACGCGAGTTGACGGAAGAGGAAATTTCTTTTATTATCAATGGCTATACAGATGGCTCAATACCTGATTATCAAATCAGTGCATTCACAATGGCAGTGTTTTTTCAAGGCATGACCGAGAAGGAACGAGCTGATTTAACAATGGCAATGGTTCATTCTGGTGATGTTATCGACTTGTCGGCAATAGAAGGAATTAAAGTTGACAAACATTCTACTGGCGGTGTCGGCGATACAACAACGCTTGTACTTGGTCCGCTTGTTGCGGCTGTAGGAGTCCCTGTCGCTAAAATGAGCGGAAGAGGTCTCGGCCATACTGGAGGAACAATCGATAAATTAGAAGCAGTAAAAGGCTTCCATGTAGAAATCGATAAAGAGGAATTTATCAAACTAGTAAATAAAAATAAGGTTGCTGTCATCGGTCAAAGCGGCAATCTCACTCCTGCTGATAAGAAATTGTATGCTTTAAGGGATGTCACTGCAACTGTAAACAGTATTCCCTTAATTGCGAGCAGCATTATGAGCAAAAAAATCGCTGCAGGTGCTGACGCTATTTGTCTTGATGTTAAAACAGGTGCAGGAGCATTTATGAAGTCATTGGACGACTCAAGAGAACTTGCCGAAGCAATGGTTCGAATTGGCAATAATGTCGGCCGCAAGACGATGGCGATTATTTCTGATATGAGTCAGCCTCTTGGTTATGCTATTGGGAATGCCTTGGAAGTGAAGGAAGCAATTGATACGTTGAAAGGTCATGGACCAGATGATTTAACTGAGCTTTGTCTCACTCTAGGCTCTCAGATGGTATATTTGGCTGAGAAGGCAGACAGTATCGAAACAGCAAGAGAAATGCTTGAAGAAGCAATTAAGAGTGGCAAAGCATTGGAAACGTTCAAGCTGTTCTTAGAATCACAAGGCGGCGACTCTAGTGTTGTTGATGAACCTGAGCGTCTTCCGCAAGCACAATACAAGCTGGAACTCCCTGCAAAAGAGTCTGGCTATGTGGCAGAAATCACTGCAGATAGTATTGGAACAGCAGCAATGGTTTTAGGTGCCGGCAGAGCAACAAAGGAATCGGAAATCGATTTAGCTGTTGGATTAGTGCTTAACAAAAAGATTGGAGACAAGGTCGAAGCAGGTGAATCCCTTGTGACAATTTACAGTAACACAGAAAATGTTGATGATGTTAAGGAAAGATTATACGAGCATATTAAAGTGACAAATCAAAAAGTCGATGCTCCAGAACTGATTTATGAAGTAATTACGGGCTGATAAAAGCTCCAAAGAAGGTCGAGGCTAACTCGATCTTCTTTTATAGCAACTAATTAGATGAACATCTAATTAGTTGCTATAATGAGATTAATTAATCGATAAGGGTGTTGCGTATGAATATAGAATTGATGAGAGTGAAAATTAAACACGGCAAATCTGCTGTCGTTGACGAATGGATGGCGCTCCTAAACAAGGAAATGGCCAAGATGCTTCTTACATTGCAAAATGCAAAAATGTATGTGGAAACAATCTTTCGGGAAGTTGCTGGCAGTGAAGAGTTTCTTTATTGGTATTCCATTCAAGGTGAAGGTGAGTTGTTTTAGAAGAGTCAAATCATGAAATTGATAAACTTCATATTGCTTATTGGGAAGAATGTCTAGACAATAATTATGAGCCAGTACCTATGAAAAGAAGTATCGATGATTCAAAAGAGAGTACAAGTATTTTTAAAGTAAGTGATAATCTCGTCAGATTTCCTAACTAATTAGTAGCCCGAAAGAAAAGGATAAGGTATCATTAAAATATACAGAATATTCATACTACTATTCCGGCAACTAATTATTTAAGGAGGCTAAATATGAGTAAAACAGATGTAGTTGAATGGCTGAACGATCACGAACAATTCTTTACAGATATGGCAAAGGATATATGGGAACATCCGCAAATTGCATATGAGGAGACGTATGCTGTCCAGCTGCAAATTGGAGCGCTTCAAAATGCAGGTTTTTCTATAAAGGAGTATGCAGGAGGTTCAGAAACTGCATTTATTGCAGAGTATGGGAGCGGAAGTCCAGTCATTGGCATATTAGGTGAATATGATGCTCTGCCAGGTCTTTCACAAACTGTATCGCCAGTTCGGGAGGAGATAGTCAAAAATGGTCCAGGACATGGCTGCGGGCACAACCTTTTAGGGACAGCCGGAGTAGCAGCAGTTATTGCGTTAAAAGAGAAAATGGCAGAGGAATACCTTGCTGGAACAATTCGCTATTATGGATGTCCTGCTGAAGAAGTTCTGTCTGGAAAGACCTTTATGGCAAGAGAAGGATTGTTTGATGATTTGGATTGTGCACTTACTTGGCATCCAGGAACTGCAAATATAACCTCAAATTTTAGCATGCAGGCAATGGTTTCAATAAAGTACCATTTCAGTGGTATCTCAGCACATGCTGCAGGGGCACCTCATGCAGGCAGGAGTGCACTTGATGCAGTAGAAATCATGAATGTCGGCAGCAATTATTTACGTGAACATATTTTAGATGGATCGAGAATTCACTATGTAATTACAAATGGAGGTCTAGCTCCTAATGTAGTTCCTGATTCGAGCACGGTGTGGTATTACATCCGGGCAGCTACTAAAGAACAAGTTGATGAATTGCTCGAAAGAGTGAATAAATGTGCCGATGGAGCCGCCTTGATGACAGAAACGACAGTTAGTTCTGAAATACTTGCATTCGCATATGAAACGCTGCCGAACGATAAATTAAACAAAATCATGCTGAAGAATATGGAGGAACAGCCTTTATACTTTACAGAAGAAGAAAAACAGTTCGCAAACGAAATCATTTTTTCTATTGACCCGAAGATTGTTTCGACATCTAAACAACGCATTGCTGCATATACAGACGATTTTCTTCCAACGGTTAATATTGATGACCAAAGAATGAAAGGTGTATCTGTTGGGGGCTCTACAGATGTAGGAGATGTTAGCTGGATCACCCCTGTAGGACAAGTGATGACAACTTGCGCGCCGGTAGGAGTCCAGGCACATTCCTGGCAGGCAACTGCTTGTTATGGAAGTTCAATCGGCTTTAAAGGGATGCATTTAGCTGCAAAAACAATGGCTTTGTCCGTTTATGATTTGCTGCAAGACCATTCTTTGATAGATGAAGCAAAACAAGAGTTTGCAAAAACATCGGCGGTCAAAGCTTATGAGCCTGGGATACCAGCTAGTGTAATGCCACCAAATCAAGTAAAGCAGCCAGTGCATGAATAATACTATATAAAATGGAAGCGCTGATCTTTAGCGCTTCCATTTACTGTGAGTTATTGCTTTGTTAAGATTTCAGGTCCATTAGCTGTGATTGCCAGCGTATGCTCATATTGAGCAGAGAGGCTGCCGTCTACCGTTCTTGCAGTCCATCCATCTAAATCAACCTTAGCATGGTACATTCCTGTATTTAACATTGGCTCTATCGTTATAACCATGCCTTCTTTCAGTCTTCTTCCTAGGTTTGGAGGGCCGAAATGAGGAACTTGCGGCTCTTCGTGCATATTCCTTCCAATAGCATGACCGACAAAATCACGGACAACCGAATAGCCCTTTGACTCAGCAAATGTTTGAATTGCATGGGAAATATCACCGACCCTGTTTCCTACAACTGCTTGCTCTATCCCTTTATACAGTGCTTCTTCTGTCGTTTTCAGCAAGTTTTGTGCCTCTTCTGAAATCGTTCCGACAGGATAAGACCAGGCGGAATCCGCGAGCCAGCCATCCAAGTTCACGACCATATCAATTGTGACGATATCCCCGTTTTTTAAAGCAGTCTTGTTTGGGAATCCGTGGCAAATAACATCATTAACAGAAGCACATGTGGCAAATGGATAGCCGTGATAACCCTTTTGCTCAGGAACAGCTCCATTTTTAATAATATATTCTTCTGCAAATCTATCAATCTCAAGGGTAGTGATTCCAGGTTCAATTAACTTGCGGATTTCTTTATGGCAATCAGCAAGAATTTCCCCTGCTTTCTTCATCTTTTCGATTTGCTCCTTTGTTTTTATATGGATCAAAATTTCTCCTCCTTCATTTCGATAAACCATCCAAGTATATACAGCATATTTCCATAGCCGAACTATTTATATAACAGTCTAAAAATAGCTCAAATGCCTGATTGTGTCAAGGAAGACTCATCTACATTCAGCGTACATTCATTTAGGAAAAATAATTAATTGTTGATTGTATAAAAAAAACACGATTGGAAAAAATGGGACAGTATATAGAATGGAGGGTCATGAGATGAAACGCATCGCAACAATCTTTTTAACCATGTTACTATTTGCATCTGTGCTTTCGCCAAATACACTTGCTGCAGAAAAAAGTAGTGAACTGGTGGACAATGTTAAATCAGCTATTTTAATTGACAGGGACACTGGTACTGTACTTTATGAGAAAAACAGCAATGAAGAGCTGCCACCAGCAAGTATGACAAAAGTAATGACAATGCTTTTAATCATGGAAGCACTCGATCAAGGTAACCTCAAAATTGATGAGAAAATCAGAACGAGTGAACACGCAGCTTCAATGGGCGGTTCCCAAATCTTCTTGGAGCCTGGAGAAGAAATGACAACAGAGGAAATGCTTAAGGGCATTGCAATCGGATCTGGGAATGATGCAGCAGTGGCAGTAGCCGAAAGACTAGCTGGATCAGAGGAAGCATTTGTAGAAATGATGAACAAAAAAGCAAGCAGTTTGGGATTGAAGAATACAGCATTTAAGAATGTCACAGGCCTCCCAGTCGATGAGCATTACAGCACAGCTCATGATATGGCTATCATGGCGAAAGAATTGTTGAAATATGAAGATATCACAAAATTTACTGGTACATATGAAGCGTACTTGAGAGAAGACTCAGATAAGAAATTCTGGCTTGTTAATACAAACCGTCTTGTTAAATTCTACCCTGGAGTTGACGGCTTGAAAACAGGTTTCACCAAAGAAGCAAAATACTGCCTGACAGCAACTGCTGAAAAGAATGGAATGCGTGTGATTGCCGTTGTATTTGGTGCGCCTACATCAAAAGAACGGAATGCACAGGTAACAAAAATGCTTGATTATGCATTCAGCCAATACGAGACACATCCAGTTTATAAGAGGAATGAACTCATCGGCAAAGTGAACGTAAGCAAAGGGGATCAAAAGCAGGCATCGGCAGTCACAAGTGAACCAATCTCGCTGTTGACAAAAAAGGGAGAAAAGGTCGATGACGTGGAGAAAAAAATCATTATGAACAAAGACTTAAAAGCACCGATTGCAAAGGGCCAGGAAATCGGCAAGGTCCAATTTATTAAAGATGGCAAGACAGTAGTTGAAAGTCCGCTCGTATCGCAAACGGAAATTAAGGAAGCCGGCTGGTGGACATTGTTTAAACGAACTGCTGGCATGTTTACCAAAACTCAATAAGGATTGCTAAAACTGTCAGCATTCCTGTTTTTTTAGCGAATCAACACTAGTTTTGTCTTGCTTGAAGGAAATGAAGGAATCAAGGTAGAATTGACTCACTAAACCAAATAGAGGAGGCTATGGATAGTGAGTCTTAATATTGAACTGGAAACAAAACACAATGTTCTTTGCATTCGGTTAGCAGGGGAATTAGATCATCACTACGCGGAAGAGCTGCGCACAAAAGCTACAGAAGCGATAGAGAGCAGAAATATTCGCCATATTGTTTTAAACTTAGAGCATTTATCATTTATGGATAGTTCAGGCTTAGGAGTAATCTTAGGCAGATATAAACAAATAAAGCAGCTAGGCGGAGAAATGGTGATTTGTGCAATTTCCCCGAGTGTTCAGCGGTTGTTTGATATGTCTGGCATGTTCAAAATCATGAAGCTGGAAACAAATGAACAATTTGCACTTGAAAGATTGGGGGTTGCATAAATGAGAAATGAAATGCATCTGCAATTCAGCGCACAAAGCCAAAATGAGTCCTTTGCCAGGGTAACCGTCGCTGCTTTTATTACACAGTTGGATCCGACAATGGATGAGTTGACAGAAATAAAGACGGTCGTATCTGAAGCTGTCACGAACTGTATCATTCATGGTTATGAAAATGACCCGGATGGGATTGTCTACATTTCAGTTCTCATGGAAGATTCCTTTATTGATCTAACTATTCGCGATGATGGAAAAGGAATTATGGATGTAGAAGAAGCGAGACAGCCGTTATTTACAACAAAGCCTGAATTAGAAAGATCCGGAATGGGATTCACCATCATGGAAAATTTTATGGACGAAATTGAAGTGCATTCTAGCCCAGAAAATGGAACTGAGATCCGCCTGCGAAAGCATTTAATAAAGAGCAAAATGCTAAGCAATTAAGGAGAATCGCTTATGGATGTGGAGGTAAAAAAGGAGAAAGAAACGTATTTAAAAGACCACGAAGTTAAGGAGCTTATAAAAAGAAGCCAAGATGGCGATCAGTCAGCTAGAGACACAATAGTCCAGAAAAATATGCGTCTTGTATGGTCTGTCGTGCAAAGGTTCTTGAACAGAGGGTATGATCCTGACGATTTATTTCAAATAGGGTGTATCGGATTGCTGAAATCGGTAGATAAATTTGATTTAAGCTATGATGTAAAGTTCTCGACCTATGCAGTACCGATGATCATCGGCGAAATCCAGCGCTTTATCCGTGATGACGGAACCGTGAAAGTGAGCCGCTCCTTAAAGGAATTGAGCAATAAAATCAGGAAAGCAAAAGATGAACTCTCCAAGCAGTACGGCCGAACACCAACTGTCGGAGAGATTTCAGAACATCTTGATATTCCGCCGGAAGACATCGTCTTAGCGCAAGAAGCTGCAAGAACACCTTCTTCTATACATGAGACAGTATATGAAAACGACGGAGATCCTATTACCCTTTTAGACCAGATAGATGATGGGAATGAGGGTAAATGGTTTGATAAAATCGCCCTGCAAGAGGCGATTAGAGAGCTCGACGAAAGAGAAAGACTGATTGTGTATTTGCGATATTACAAAGATCAAACTCAATCAGAAGTAGCCACAAGGCTGGGTATATCACAAGTGCAAGTATCAAGGCTTGAGAAAAAAATATTGCTGCAAATGAAAGAGCAGATGGATATATGATATCCATCTGCTTTTTTTATGGAATTATTACCAATTACCTTCCCGCTTATAAATTACCACTATCATGCAAATACTACCATCATCACAAAACATTAGATGTTAGGGTGTGAACATGAATGGCTGAGACAGTATATATTCGGATGAGGAATCGTATCGAAAAAAGATTGAATGAAGATGTTATGCTGAGTGATTTAGCCCAAGTAATTACCGCTGATGATTTAGTAGAACAACTGAATAACTTGATAATCTATTCCATTTCAGAAAGTGACCGAAATATCATCATCATTGACAGTACAAGGGTGATCAAAGCAATTCGCAGCATTAATCAAAACTTAGAGATACAGATTATCGGCCCTGCACAAACCATCATTGAAGTCATTTTCAAAAAAAAAGATGTATCTATACCGATTTTCCTTTTAGTTTGGCTGCTTCTTTTTATTGGTTCTGCCTTGACGATTATGAATTTTCATGAAGATGTCAGCATGCAGGCAGTTCACCAAAAGCTGTATAAAATCATTACAGGAAAAGAGGTAGAAAAGCCTCTTATCTTCCAAATTCCATACAGTATAGGTTTAGGCTTAGGAATGATCATTTTTTTCAACCATGTTTTTAAAAAGCGTTTTAATGAAGAACCAAGCCCCCTGGAAGTAGAAGTTTTCTCCTATCAGCAAGCTTTGGATCAATATGTCATAATGCATGAGAATAAAGAAAGCATGAAAAAATTAGATGATCATTAAAATCCTTGCTGTCCTTTTTATCGGGGGAGCTTGGGGGATAACAGTCGGAGCAGGTTATGTTGCATTTTTGACCGTTTTTGGCATTATTCCAAGATTGACGCAGTTAACAAAAACAGGAAGCAAGATTCACTCCTATGAATGGTCTGTAGTCTGCGGGGCAGTCTGCGGCACATTTGTGTTCTTAAGGGAACCAGCCTTTTCTTTACCTGCCATTATTTTAACAGTAATGGGGCTGGCGGGGGGGATTTATGTAGGAATGATTGCTGCAGCACTGACAGAAGTATTAAATGTTTTTCCTCTTCTCGCAAAAAGGGTAAGCATGGATGATCGGCTTCTCATATTGATGATGGCACTGGTCTTTGGTAAAATCTTCGGCTCCTTATTTCATTGGATGTATTTTGCACCGTAGACACTAGCAAAGTGCGAAAGAAAGGAATTTGCAGATGGGTACAAAAAGAAAAGTCATTTTAATAACAGATGGAGACGAATATGCAAAAAGAGCAGTGGAAATAGTGGCAAAAGAAGTAGGCGGCCGCTGCATTTCAACGTCATTTGGAAATCCCTCCAAACACAGCGGGGCTGAGATATTGAATCTGATAAAAAAAGCTAAGAATGAACCTATATTAGTAATGTTTGATGACAGTGGCTATGTGGGAGAGGGTTCGGGTGAGACCGCTTTAAAATACATAGCAGCACACAAGGATGTGGAAGTGCTTGGGGTAATCGCTGTCGCAAGCAGAACGAGAAGAGAAGAATGGACAAGGATTGATGTGGCGATTGACCAAGACGGCAATCTAACTCCTTATGGTGTAGATAAGCTTGGCATTCCCGAAAACGAAATAGGAAGAATGAGCGGGGATACTGTCTACAGCCTTGATGGTCTCGACTTGCCATTAATTGTAGGTATCGGTGATATCGGAAAAATGGGCAAAAGAGATTCCTATGAAAAAGGTGCACCGATTACACGACTTGCCGTGGAATATATTTTAGAAAGAAGTGGTTTTTATGAGCAGTGAAATAAAAGATATGATTACTATTTATAAAAAGCTCTCCGATGTAGAGAAGTACATGGAAGAAAGGGTAGGTTTAGGAGTCAGCTTCGACCTTGGAGTGAGAAAAATTAGCGTGCTCCATCATGAGGTCAATGTTTACTATGTTAACGGTCTCGTTGACAGTGCCATCATTTCGCAGCTGTTAGAACAGCTGTTATTCTTAAATGATGAGGAGCGAGTACTGCAATCAGAAGACTTTTTTACAATTATTGAAAACCAGCTCGTACATCATCAAGTAAAGCCCCTAGAGAAAATGGATGAGCTTGTTGACCAAGTACTGTCTGGCCTAGTTGTCGCAGTGATGGAAGGCTATGAAAAAGGCATTGCGATTGATGTGAGAAGTTATCCTGGCAGAACCCCGCAGGAGCCGGATACAGAAAAAGTAATTCGCGGTTCACGAGATGGTTTTGTAGAAAATATTATCGTAAATACAGCCATTACAAGAAGAAGAATACGTGATGAGCGGCTTCGTTTTGAAATCTTAAAAGTTGGAGAACGATCAAAAACAGATGTGGCTATCGGTTATATAAAAGATATAGCTGATCCAGATTTAGTAGCAATCATAAAAAAGGAATTAAAGCAAATTAATGTTGACGGTATCTCGATGGCAGATAAGACAATTGAAGAGTATTTGCTGAAGCAAGGCTATAACCCGTACCCACTTGTCCGCTATACGGAAAGAGCAGATGTTGCAGCCAATCACTTGATGGAAGGACATGTTATCATTTATGTGGATACATCACCGAGTGTCATTATCACACCGGCTACGTTCTTTCATCATTTACAGCATGCGGAGGAATACAGACAAGCTCCGATGGTTGGTACATTTGTGCGCTGGGTTCGTTTTCTCGGTGTTGTAGCTTCTCTGTTTTTCTTGCCACTTTGGTTTCTTGTTACACTTGAGCCGTCGCTATTGCCGGAAAATCTGGCATTTATCGGGCCAACAGAACGTACCCACTTGCCAATTATTGTCCAGTTATTCATAGCGGACTTCGGTTTGGAATTCCTAAGGATAGCCGCCATTCATACGCCGACACCGCTTTCTACAGCAATGGGCTTAATTGCCGCTGTTATGATCGGCCAAATCGCCATTGATGTCGGATTGTTCGTGCCCGAAGTCATCCTGTATGTCTCAGTGGCAGCAATCGGCAATTTTGCGACACCAAGTTATGAATTGGGAATAGCAAATAAGCTGGTGCGATTTATGCTCTTGATATTAGTTGCCATATTCCATACACCAGGTTTCGTTGTTGGCTGTACATTGTATGTTCTCTTTTTAGCAAGCTTGCGTACATTAAATGTACCTTATCTTTGGCCCTTCATTCCGTTTTATCCGAAGGCACTTGCTAATATTATTATTCGAAGAACCGTTCCAAGCAGTAAATTAAGACCAAGCCATGCACATGCTCAAGACCGAATCAAATAAAAATATCCAATAAAAAGAGGATTGAGAAATGGGTATATTTATGATACATTTGTTTAATCAAGTAGGCTGTTAAATAATTGAACTAATAAAGCAGACAGTTCGAAAGGGGAACTGTCTGCTTGTTTCTTATTTTCATCTTAGCCTTTAATATCTATCTTAGGGAGAATCGAGGGGGATATATGCACTATTATGGAACTTCCAGTGTGAACGAAGCTGGCCATTTAGAAATTGGCGGCGTTGACACAGTGAAAATAGTCGAAGAATTCGGAACACCAGTATATGTTTATGACGTTGCGCTTATCAGAGAGCGAGCTAGAGGATTTAAGGATACATTTGCTAAACGTGGCATACCAGCGCAAGTTGCTTATGCAAGCAAAGCATTTTCAACAATCGCAATGGTACAGCTTGCCAATGAAGAAGGATTGTCTCTTGACGTAGTGTCTGGCGGCGAGCTTTATACGGCTATCTTAGCTGGGTTCCCGATGGAAAGAATTCACTTTCATGGCAATAACAAGAGCAGAGACGAACTGTTGATGGCAATTGAGCACAAAATTGGCTGTATAGTAGTCGATAACTTTTATGAACTTGCTTTATTGCAGGAGCTGTGTGAACAGAACAACAGCAAGATGCCGATTTTGCTTCGTGTCACACCTGGAATAGAAGCACATACGCATGACTATATCCTCACAGGTCAAGAGGACTCTAAATTTGGCTTTGGCCTGCAAAATGGACAAGCAGAGGAAGCTATTCTTAAAGCAATGGAAGCTGAAAACTTGGAGCTGTTAGGTCTGCATTGCCATATTGGCTCCCAGATTTTTGAGACAACAGGCTTTGTTCTTGCCGCTAAAAAGATTATTGCCCAGCTTCACGAATGGAAGCAAGCTTTCGGATATGAAACGAAGGTATTAAACCTTGGTGGAGGCTTCGGAATTAGATATACAAACGAAGACCAGCCAATCCAGCCTTCAGAATATGTGGAAGAGATTATTACTGAAGTAGAGAAGAATATGAATAAATACGGGATGAGTATGCCTGAAATTTGGATTGAGCCAGGCAGATCACTAGTTGGTGATGCCGGCACAACTCTTTATAAGATTGGATCGAGAAAAGAAGTCCCTGAAGTACGCCAATACTTGGCGATTGACGGAGGAATGACAGACAATATCCGCCCGGCGCTGTATGACGCTAAATATGAGGCTGTACTGGCAAATAAGCCTCTAATGAAAGCAGAAGAAACGGTATCAATCGCTGGTAAATGCTGTGAATCCGGGGATATGCTTATATGGAACTTGCCGTTGCCAAAAGCTGGGGATCAGGATATTTTAGCTGTGTTCTGTACAGGTGCCTACGGCTATTCGATGGCCAATAACTATAACAGGATCCCAAGACCTCCTGTTGTATTTGTTGAAAACAAGGAAGCTGTTCTTGTTGTAAAAAGAGAAACATATGAGGACATTGTTCGTCTGGATTTACCTTTGAAAGAGAAGGCGTCTGTTAATAAATAGAAAAAAGGAAGTGCCCTTGGCACTTCCTTTTTTCTATTAAGAGAAGAATGATTTAATCGCATCAACGAGACTTGCAAAAAACTCTTTTACTTTTGCAAGAAATCCTTGGCCTTCTTCGCTGTCAATAAATGCATTAAATTTATCCTTTGCATCCTGCAGCTGGTCTCCGACTTGATTCCAGTTGATATCTAGCTCTTTTAGCTTATTGAAGAAATCCATCAGTGTTTGTTTTTGTGTGTCGGTTAACGAAATGTTTAGCTCACTAGCTGCGTCATCGATAATTTTTTCCATATCAGCATCTGTTGAAGGTTTGTTTTCAGCTATTTTTTCTTTGATTTTAGCCATTAAGGCAGAAGCTTTATCTGTTCCAATTTCCTCGCCGAGATTAGCTGTCTGCACCATTTCTTCATTGGCAGCTTGTTTTACATCCTCTGGAATTTCTGTATCTGTTGAAACTTCATATGCTTTAATAAGGCCTGTAAGGGCTGCTGTCCCTGAAACCTCGATTGGAGCTGTAACATAAATGTCAGCATCCTTTACTCCTGCGGTAATTAAAGCATTAATATACATTTCATCTGTTACCCAGTTAATATTTTTGGTTGTCACTTCTATTCCGCTTCCTGCATCTGCGATAGTAATAGCGGAGGAAGAGATGGCTCTTGTGCCGATTAATGCCTTTGATATATAGCTTCCTAGATATTGATGTTCTTCTTTATTAGAAACTGTAATGATTTGTGCATCATCAGGCGCTTTCATTTCCGTCAGAAGCAGTTTTTTCTGCTCTTCTGTCAAGTTTTCGCCTAAAGTGATAATCATATCTCCTGTCGCTGCATCTGCAAAGGCCCGTATTGGCAGCAACAGCAAAAGTGAAAAGACAAGCACAGCCCATTTTTTTCTATTCATCTGTGTTTCCTCCTAATGAAAGTTCTATGCATATAGACGTACAGGCAAATAAAAAAGTTTCCTTCTGCCTTTAATTTGTTTAAAGGACGGAAAGTGCCCTAGTTATTATAATCGATAAGATTGCAAATAAAAATAGTAGCTGAATAAAATATTTAGCATACTATTATATTGAGAGATGATAAATGGAATACTTACAAACAATAGGGATTTTGACATAATTAGAGTAATGATGCTTTCTTCTTATAATATTTTGATTGAAGATTAATGATAATTTATGTATGATAGTATCTATAACAGGTTTCGCCAAAGTCAGATAAATTATGATATATGGCGATTTTTCATACTAGTGCCGGTTTCTTCATATTTAGAATAGAATATTGTTTGGAAACAATCCATTATGGGAAAACTTACAGGTAAATATGCTTTAATAATAATGAGGGATACAAATGATTATTCGTTATAAAAAGTCTTTTGAGAAAATTGCGATGGGCCTGCTTTCTTTTATGCCTGCCGAAAAGGATTTAAAAGTGCTCCAGCAAACGATAAAGCAATACGAAGCTAACGAAAATTGGCAGCTTTTTTTATGGAAGGAAGAAGAGGATATTATCGGGCTTATAGGAATCAGCTTTGAAGATGCAGACAGGATTAGCATTCAGCATATATCCGTAAATCCTTCGTACAGACATCAAGGTGTCGGAAAATCGATGGTGCAAGCAATTAAGTCATTATATACCAACAAAAAAATCGAAGCGAACGAATTAACTGTAGGCTTTCTTTCTAAATGCATGAATATGGAGGAAAATCTTAATTCGTAATAAAATAAAACCCTAACCGCATACCGGTTAGGGTTTTTTTGCTGCTTTTTTATTTCTAGCGTTTTTTCCGCTCCTCGATGGCAGCATTTCTTTCCATAATGACCTCGCTCCTGTCTCTTGTCAGATGGCGGTGGACAATCGTATCTGCAGGTGTGTATGCGGATTTCCAATCCATCCCAAGAGATTGACATCGATTAACGCATTGCTTTTCAAGAGAGGCATCAATGATTGGCAGAGCTAACGGTTTAAAGGGGAGCTGATTGTTTATATCGAGCAGCCTTTCTTTCATTCTAATAAGCAATGTGTGTTCATCTAACCCATAGACGGACCAATTCCAGTTTCCATGCTGAAACATAGTAATTGCTTTTTCCAATGTTTTACGGGCGCCCTTGAAGTTTTCACGACGATGGTGATAACACGATACCGCTATCAAGATAAAGCTGACCCAAATAGATTCTTTATTGCCTGGATCAACCTCTTTCCAATATTCTTCTAATATTTCATGGCATTCAAAGAAATCTTGATCTCCGTGGAAATGTGCCAAATAGTCAATATATTCATTTGGGTACACCAATATTTTCTCCTTCCCAAAATAGAATTTAATGCTATTATACTTCCTTTAACAACATATATAAAAGTCAGTTGCCCTTTAAACAGTTTAAGATGGTATAATTTATTATTGGATAACTTTATGTAATCATCTATACTTATACTAGCATGAGAATAGGCTGATGTTATTTTATTAGGATTTTGGTGAGATATAATGCAATATAATGTGAAGATTGACAGTTTTGAAGGTCCTTTGGACTTGCTGCTGCATTTAATAAATAAATTAGAAATTGATATATATGATATAAATGTCGCGGAAATAACAGAGCAGTATTTAGAATATATTCATGCAATGACGGAACTTCAGCTTGATGTCGCAAGTGAATTTTTGGTGATGGCAGCAACGCTTCTTGCGATCAAAAGCAAGATGCTACTTCCTAAATACGATGAAGAGCTCCTTGATGATGAGCTTGTTTATGAACCAGAGGAAGATTCAAGAGAGGAACTAATCGAAAGACTGATAGAATACCGAAAATATAAAGAGGCAGCTGATGATTTGAAGGAGATGGAGCAGGAAAGAGGCTTGATTTTCACAAAGCCTCCGAGTGATTTATCTGACTATTCCCAGGAAGCAGAGCAAAACTCTAAAAGCGATCTGGATGTTTCTTTATATGATATGCTGGCTGCGTTCCAGAAACTTATGCGCAGGAAAAAGCTGCAGGCGCCCCTTTCGACTAAAATTACAAGGCAAGAAATTCCGATTGAGAGCAGGATGGAGGAAATTCTTGGATTCATTAAAAGCAAAAGAGGAAGAACCCATTTTGAAGAGCTTTTTCCTGTTCACGATAAAACCCATATAGTTGTGACATTTCTTGCACTATTGGAGCTTATGAAACGCCAGGCGTTATTTGTGGAACAAGAACATAATTTTGCAGATATATATGTGGTTGGAAAGGTAGAGGATTAAGAAGTTGATGGTAACTAATTGGAAAGGTATTATTGAAAGTTTATTATTTGCAGCAGGTGATGAGGGCTTGACACTCAAGCAGCTGGCACATGTGCTGAATGTAGAGCAGTTTGAGGCTGAGCAGGTGACAAGAGAGCTGATGGAAGATTATATAAAGGATGAAAACAGAGGCATTTCCCTCGTTGAAATTGCTGGGACATTTCAGCTTGCTACGAAAAAGGAGCATTCGACCTATTTGAAGAAGCTGGTTGAATCTCCGCATGCGTCGACATTATCACAGGCTGCACTAGAAACACTCGCGATTATTGCATATAAACAGCCCATTACAAGAGCTGAAATTGAAGAAATCCGCGGTGTAAAAACAGAGAGGCCGCTTCATACTCTTGCAGCAAAAGCGCTAATCAAAGAGGTAGGCAGAGCAGAGGGTGCAGGCAGGGCGATTTTATATGGAACGACAAAGGAATTTTTAGATCATTTTGGTTTAAAGGACTTAAAAGAACTGCCTGAACTTGGTGAGAAAGAAGAAGAATTTAAGCAGGAAGAGGCAGATCTATTTTTTGAATCATTCCAGCAATTGGATGACTAAAGATGAGAAAAGAGGCAGTATGAAAAGGGGAAAGCTTTTCATACTGCCTCTTTTTTTCATATATTTAAACATGTTCCCCCTTTTTTGCACATATTCTGTAAAGAATGACTTTAGAAAGAAAAGGGGTTATCTCAATCAATGAGCAGCTACAATGAATATGTAAAAGATGTGTTAGTCTGGAACAGGGAATTGAGGGACTTTTTAGAAACAGAGAACGTCCAAAGAAGCGAAGAGGTTTGGAAAAGCCTTGATAAGTTTACCTCCTTGATGGAAACCATCCAGCGCAAACCGATAGATACAGAAGAATTAATTAAAATTCAGCATAAAGCCGAAGAACTGCAGGATGAAATGGAAGGTTATTTTCAACAAAGGCAGCAAATTGGGACGATTTTTATCAATGAACCGTCTGTTAAGCCAGGTGCTCACAAGCTACCGCCGCTGCCATATGCTTATAATGCACTGGAGCCCTATATAGATGAACAAATTATGAGGCTTCACCATACAAAACATCATCAGTCCTATGTGGATGGACTAAATAAAGCTGAAACAATGCTGGCACAAGCAAGAAAAGACCGCAAGTTTGATCTGGTGAAGCATTGGTCGAGGGAGCTTGCCTTCCATGGGTCTGGTCATTATTTGCATACAATATTTTGGAATAATATGAGTCCAAATGGCGGGGGCGAGCCAAAGGGAATTCTGATGGAGGCAATAAAAGACTACTTCGGAAGTTATGCTGCTTTCAAGCAGCACTTTACGGAAGCTGCCAAGGCTGTTGAAGGAGTAGGATGGGCAATCTTAGTCTGGTCGCCGCGGGCGCACCATCTGGAGATTCTCCAATCGGAAAGACATATGCTTTTGACTCAATGGGATACAATTCCATTGTTGGCACTGGATGTATGGGAGCATGCCTACTACTTACAGTACAAAAATAACCGTGCTGATTATATTGGTAATTGGTGGGAAATTATTAATTGGAAGGATGTAGAAGACAGGTTTGCAAAGGCAAGTGATTTAAAATGGAGGCCGTTTTAATATTTCTTTTTAGCAGGCGAACAGCAATTGTTCGTCTGTTTTTTTATAAATTTTAGATTAGCTATAAATCGAAAGTTTTTTCATTTTGTCATAAGCCCGCTTGTCCTGCATAAATATGTACAAACCATATAAGGAGACGAGGTAGTGTTATATGAAACCTAAGAATCTAATCCTATCTTGCATCACGGCTTTTGTTTTGCTGACAATCCCGCAAAATGTGAATGCGCAAATATATGTCAGTGCGAGCAGTGCCATCTTGATGGAACAGGAATCAGGACGAGTCATTTATGAAAAGGATGCACACACCCAAAGAAGGATTGCCAGTATTACAAAAATCATGACAGCCATTCTTGCGATTGAGTCGGGAAAAATGAATGATATGGTGAAAGTTAGCGAGAATGCAGTCAGGTCCGAGGGATCTTCTATTTACTTAAAGTCCGGCGAAAAAATATCACTTGAAGATTTGGTATACGGGCTGATGCTGCGGTCAGGTAACGATGCAGCTACTGCTATCGCTGAACATGTCGGCGGGAGCTTGGACGGATTTGTGTACTTGATGAACCAAAAAGCACAAGAGCTGGGAATGGCGGACACCCATTTTGCAAATCCTCATGGATTGGATGACCATGAGGATCATTACTCATCTGCCTATGATATGGCGTTATTAACAAAGTATGCGATGGATAATGATCAGTACAAAAAAATAGCAGGGACGGAAAAATATCGCTCCGAAAATCCCGATGGGGAATGGGACAGGGTCTGGAAGAACAAAAATAAGCTATTGACTGGTCTTTATGAGTACACAACAGGCGGAAAAACAGGTTATACAAAAAGAGCAAAAAGAACCCTAGTCTCCACAGCAGAAAAGGATGGAGTGGAACTCATTGCGGTCACTTTAAATGATCCTGATGACTGGGATGATCATATTAATATGTATGAATCAGCGTTTAAGAATTACAAAATGGCTTCACTATTAGAAAAAGGCAAAGTTAAGACAAGAGACTCTTTTTATAAAAACAAATTGTTTATTAAAGAAGATATAGAATATCCAATTACCGAATCTGAGAAAGATGAGCTGGAAATCAAATTTAAGCTTTCGAAAGTGAAGGCAGAATGGAAAAAGAAAGAGCAAAATGTTCCTGATATAGTCGGCAATGCGGAAATCTTTTTAGAAGGCAAGCTGGTGGAAAGTGTGCCAATTTATTTTGAACATGCAAAAGGTAAAGAAAACAAAAGCTTTTTCGACCATTTTAAAAGTATGTTTCTAGCAGTTATGGGAGTAGATAAGGATGGTTAATATCATTTGGGTGCTCCTGACTGTAATAGGAATAGTTTTTGCCATTTTCAATGGGACAATTGATGAGGTTAACAAAGCAATTTTTTCTGGTGCAAAAGAAGCGGTCACAATATGTATAGGGTTGATTAGTGTGCTTGTCTTTTGGCTTGGCATGATGAAGATTGCGGAACAAGCGGGTCTTTTGAATAAACTTACAAATCTATGTCGACCATTAGTAACAAAGCTGTTTCCAGAGGTGCCAAAGGACCATCCGGCAATGGGGTATATACTTTCGAACATGATGGCCAATATATTCGGTTTGGGTAATGCTGCGACTCCTCTTGGCATTAAAGCGATGGAGGAGTTAAAACGATTAAATGGCGGAAAAAACAGTGCAAGTAACAGTATGATCACCTTCTTAGCTTTAAATACTTCCAGCATAACACTGATACCGACGACTGTGATTGCCATTCGCATTAACTACGATTCAGCATCACCGACAGATATCGTAGGCCCAACCTTAATTGCGACGATCTTCTCTGCGATTAGCGGAATTTTAATCGACCGGTATTTTTACTATCGAAGAATAAGAAAAGGATGAATTCATAATGGAAATTATTACACTGTTGTCAGTTTGGATGATTCCTTCTTTAAT
>JAPSHL010000024.1 GCA_031179905.1 Bacillus sp. (in: firmicutes)
CTTCGATCCGTAGCCGGCCTTCGAGAGCGCGAGACCCACGATGGCGCCGGCAAAGGAACGAGCTATTGGCCAGAAAGAGAATCATAGCTTTGAGAACCATATTAACTTTTTGAATCATATTTTGCCTGAACAATATCGAATAGAGTTGGTGTTAGTTGATGACAAAGTAGTTGGAATGATTGCCTATAATGATAGGGAAATAAGCCAGCTTTATATCCATATTGATTATCAAGGAATGGGGCTAGGTCAAATATTACTTGACAAGGTAAAGGAACAAGCAAGTGGAAAATTAACATTATATACATTTGAAATAAATGAAAACGCAAAACGATTTTATGAGAAGAATGGATTTAAAGCCATTGGCAGAGGACATGAAAATGAAGAAAATTTACCAGATATTCAATATGAATGGACTTCCTAATCTATTATTATTTTCATGGCACTCTAAAGTAATGGACAGAAATTCAGACGTTCAAACAAAGTTAAATGATTACTTAGGTCTTGTTTGAGTAATAAAAACTCCTTTTTTTACTTTCATATAAGCCTAATCAAACTGCTTATGGTAAAATATTACTGGTTTTATTGAAGCAGTAATGGAGGAAAGAACTTGAAGAAAACATGGAAATTCATAATGATTCTTGCTGTTATAGCAACCTTGGCAAGTGCCTTTATTCATAGTTATGCGCAGGCTACAGGGGATAAGGAAATGATTCTTGGCTATACAACAGGGGAAAATGACTCTTATAAATCACTGAAATCCTTTAATAAATATTTAAATACAATTGGGACAGATACTTTTTCATTTGATGAAAATGGCAATATAGTTGGGGAGGCACCAAAGACACAACTAGAGTACGCAAAAAAGAAAAAGAAAAAAACTTATGCAGTTATTTCTAATTTTGGTCAAGAAGATTTTGATGCTGATTTAGCACATCAAGTAATGACAGATAAGACAGCAAGGAATCGATTTATTAACCAACTGGTTAAATTAACGAAGGAAAATGGATATACCGGAGTTAATATAGACTTTGAAGCAATTAATCCTTCTGACCGTTCAAACTATTCAAATCTTATTAAGGTGGCAGCTTCTACTCTTCATAAAGAAAAAATTATTACAATGGTTTCCGTTCCGGCAAAATCTGAGGATGATAGAAAGAATGATTGGACATGGCCGTATGATTACAAACAAATTGGGAAGTACGCAGATTATGTTCAAGTGATGACGTATGATGAACATGGTTCCTGGGGAGATTCCGGCTCTGTAGCAAGTTTGAGCTGGTTGCAGGAAACATTGTCGTACTCGACTAAAAATATAAAGGCAAGCAAAATAATTATGGGGATTCCAGCTTATGGTTATGATTGGAATTTGGATGACTCTGAGCAAAACAAGCTAGTGCAGTGGGATCAGATTCAGGAGCTTGTAAAAAAACATAAAGTAAAACCAAAATATGATAAAAAGACAGCATCAGTAATGTTTAGGTATAAAGACAACCAGAAACAGAAGCATGTTGTTTGGTATGAAAATGAATCTACCATTGAAAAGAAAACAAAGCTTGTAAAAAAATATAAGCTTGGCGGTGTATCTATCTATGCCCTTGGCCACGAATCAACAAGCTTCTGGCAAGCGATTCAGAAAGGGATTAAATAAGGAATATTATACTTTTAATTAGAAAGGAGACAATCTTCCAATTTGTCTCCTTTTTTGTGTCTATTATTTTAAGACTTTAGGTTCCCGATATCTCTCTAATACAAAATCTATAAATTGCCTGCATGCAATCGGCAGTACTCGTTTGTCTTTGTATGCAAGGCTGATGGTACGTACAACAGACGGAGTGATTGGTATTGTACTAATGCGGTAAGGGCATCTTTGGAGCACAAGTCCGGGCAAAATGGAGATGCCAAGTCCCTGTTCTATCATTGACATGATTGTATAGTCATCATGTACATTATAGTGAATATTTGGTTTAAAATGGTGTTGCTTAAAGATCGTCAATGCTTCGCTGATTTCTCCTTCTTCTAACAGTATGAAAGGATCTTCGGTCAGCTGGTGGAGGGGGATATTATCAAGGCGTGCCAATGGATGATCTAGTGGTAAAACAGCAAGCATATCATCGGATTGCAATTTTATTGTTGTCAGATTTGTTATTCCATATGGATTTACAAAGCCAAAATCAACACTACCTTCTTTAATCCAATTAGCGATATCCGTATAATCTCCTTGATGGAGTTCAAAATGAACGGCAGGGTATTTTTCTTTAAAATCCTTCATTAATCTAGGAAGCCACTGGCTGGAAACACTGGAAAAGGTGCCGATTCGAATAAGCCCACTTTCGAGTCCTTCCATTTCTTTTCGCCTTTCAATCAGTTCTCTATGGGAATTATAAATTTTCCGGATGAAAGGAAGCAATTCTTCTCCATCAGGTGTTAGTGTTATCCCTGTTCGAGATCGTATTATTAAAGTAGATGACAGCTCTTTTTCAAGTGTATGGATCATTTGGCTCACGGCAGATTGTGTATAGCCAAGCTGTTCGGCCGCTTTAGTGAAACTACCTGTTTCAATCGCTTTAATAAAGGCGTAATAAGGATTCATTTCCAATTCTCCTATAGTATAAGGGTTTCTAATGATTAAATTATAAATATTCGTTTTACTAATGTAAATACTGTTGATAATATAAATTCCAGAAGAATATAAGTAGAGGGAAGGCTTAGGCACTATGACACAAAAACAGGCAAATTTAATTTTAGCAACTGTCTCGATGGGGTGGGGAACTTCGTATATTTTTATGAAGCTTTTGGCTGATTCCGTATCGCCTATGACAATGGTATCACTGCGGTTTGGGATTGCATTTATCGTGATGGCTGCACTGTTTTCAAAACGAATTTTTCCAGTAAATATGAAGACATTAAAATATAGTATGATTACAGGACTGCTCTTATTGGGGATTTTTATGTTCCTCTCTTTTGGAATGAAGAGCACGACCGCCTCCACCGCAGGTTTCCTGACAAGTACAACGGTGATTTTAGTCCCGGTTTTGCAAGCAATTCTAAACAGAAAATGGCCAAGTACAAATATTTCATTAGGGGTAATCATTGTTTCCATCGGACTTTCGCTCCTGACTATAGGTGATGATTTTGCATTATCGACCGGATCTCTTTACTGTTTAGCTGGAGCACTCTTTTACGCTGTGCATATTATCGTGACAAACCGTTTTATTAAAGAGGCAGATCCATTAAAGCTGGGTGTCTATCAGCTTGGTTTTGCGGCCATGTATGCTGCAATTAGGGGTATATTTATCTTTGATGAACTTGCGGTGCCACATGCAGGAATGGACTGGCTGGCAATTCTCGGATTAGCTCTGATTTGTTCTGCATATGGATTTGTGATGCAGCCGATTGCCCAAAAGTATACTACACCTGAAATGACAGGGTTTTTATTTGCGCTGGAGCCGATTTTTGCAGCTGTATTTGCTTTTATTTTTCTCGAAGAAAATATGGGACTGCAAGGATATGCAGGGGCATTGCTTGTTCTTGCTGGCGTGTTAACAGCAAGCATTAACATAGAGAAAAAAGGAACGGCAAAAAGAAAGCAGCGTGTTGAACTGAAGACAAAACAGCCTATTTAAGATTCAATTTTAATTAATTTTAAAGCGTATTGTTTGTAGTCTGAATTCGTTTGGGATAATCTTTTCATGGAGAAATACTGCTTTTAACTAAGGGAGAGGTCAAATCAATGAATAAACTATCTCGAACAAGAACGGTATTGCTTCTGGCTTTTCTCGTTATCGTATGGGGAGTTAATTGGCCATTATCTAAAATGGCGCTTAGCTACGCGCCTCCATTGCTGTTTGCAGGAATAAGAACGGTTCTTGGAGGATTGATATTGCTTGTGTTTGCACTGCCGAGACTCAAGCGATTGAGATTTAAAGAAACATGGCATTTATATTTAATATCTGCAGTATTAAACATCATTATTTTTTACGGGCTGCAAACAATTGGCCTTGGCTTTATGCCAGCAGGGTTATTTTCAAGCATTGTTTTTATTGAACCCGTTCTGCTCGGAATATTCTCATGGATCTGGCTTGGTGAATCTATGTACGGATGGAAGATTCTCGGCTTAATTATTGGCTTTGTCGGTGTTATCATCATTAGTACAGGCGGTTTAACAGGCGATATCTCTTCGATTGGCATTTTCCTTGCACTTGGTTCGGCACTTGGCTGGGGCTTAGGCACAGTATTTGTGAAGAAAACTGGTAATCGAGTAGATTCAACCTGGATGGTTACTATGCAGCTCTTAATCGGCGGCCTTTTCCTGTTAGGTGTAGGTTCGAGCACTGAGAGCTGGTCAAGTATTGATTGGAAAATGCCGTTTATTACTAACCTGCTGTTTATCTCTATTTTTGTAATAGCGTTTGGGTGGCTTGCATACTTCACTCTAGTTGGTTCTGGAGAAGCAAGCAAAGTAGGCTCTTACACCTTTCTCATTCCGCTGATTGCAATAGTCTGCAGCTCTATTTTTCTAAACGAATCAATTACTTTCAAGCTGGTTCTTGGATTAATATGCATCGTCATCAGCATTTGTTTTGTGAATATTAAGCTGAAGCCGAGACATGTGAAAACGCAAATAGGAGGATAATAATTATTCATGAGGAGAGCCTTTTTCGTGTAAAAGGCTCTTTTTTACTATTAAAGGGTGTTTTTTCTGGTATATAATATAATCTTACGAAAAAATTATGAAAAAAAGCTATTTGTGGAAGGATAAATAAGTTGAAAGTAATAAGACAAGAAAAATTTACTTCCACTTGCATCCTTCTTCTGAAAATAATAATGTGTATATAGCAATTTTTATAAATTTAACGATTTAGCAGTTATTTCAATTAGGAGGTACCAAATGTCACAAGCACGTCATCATGAGCTGACCATTTTAGACTATGAAAAGACTGGTCATCAAACTATATTTGTAAAGTTGGCAGGTTTCGATGCCATCTTAGAAAAAAATTTTGCTGGTGAGGTGAAATTTGTCGGAGCTATGCCGTATGGAGATCTTATTCATGCTAAAAGATCCTTTTTGTCATCTGAATGCAGAGAGTATATTCAGTCATTGCTGATAGACAAATACAGTACAGGAGCATTTAATTAAAAAGGAGGACTAGTATGAAAGTTCTTAGTCCGAAAGATTGCGGGAACTCACCTAAGAAGCTTTTAATCCATAATCAGATTATAGCTTCAGCCAAGAAAGACATTTATACGCTGGAGACAGTTTTCGCCGATGATATTACGTGGACGATTGCTGGAAGTAATACGATATGTGGAAAAAAAGATGTATTAGAAACCTTTAAAAGTAATTTTAACCGAGATATAACCGAATTAGAAATACATAATATTATTACTCACGGCAATAGTGCAGCGGCCAATGGCAGCCTTAAAACAGTTAATAGCGATTACTCTTTCTGCCATATCTACAGGTTTGTCAGTGCTGGTAAAAACGTTATAAACGAAATAACTTCATATCTAATAAAAATCTAAAAATGGGGGTGAGCAGATGGAACCTTCATGGCTGGCATGGGCAAAGCAACTGCAAACGATAGCACAGGCAGGCTTGACGTATTCAAAGGATGTATATGATATAGAAAGATTCGAAGCAATCCCTAATTTAAGTATAGAGATATTGGCAAAGTATACGGAGATGGATTCTTCTATCATGAAAGACTTGTTTGCGAATGAAACAGGATATGCCACCCCAAAGGTAGATATCAGAGCGGCTGTGTTCAAAAATAATAGAATCTTATTAGTAAAAGAAAAGTCTGTCGGTAAATGGTCGCTTCCTGGCGGTTGGGGAGACGTTGGCTTGTCACCGAGCGAAGTTGCTGTTAAAGAAGTGAAAGAGGAATCGGGGTTTGATGTGAAAGCAACGAAATTGCTTGCCGTATTCGATAAGAAGTTTCAGGCCATCCCCCGTCTTCATCACATGTATAAGCTCATGATTCAATGTGAAATTATTGACAGACTTGCTGCAGAGGATACTTTACCTCCTTTATCTATGCCAAGAAATACAGAAGCGCAGATTCAGTTAGCTTTTAAACATCTATATAATGCAAACGAGCCAGTTTATCTTGATTAACTTTAAAAAAAATTTATCTTTGGTGTTGACACTTAAAGATATTTGTTTTATTATTATCTCATATTCAAGATATCTTAAATCGAGATAAACAGAAAAGAGTTATCGGCTTATTTTTTATCTAATATCTCGAATTCGAAATAAATCTACACTATATTGGATGTATTTACAAATGAAAGTAAACAATGTAATGGAAACTAATTTTTAGTTAAAAGAGCGGAGGAAGAAAAGATGAGCAAAAAAACAATGGGAATTCACCACATTACAGCAATCGTTGGACATCCACAAGAAAATGTAAACTTTTATGCAGGGGTTTTAGGATTGAGACTGGTGAAACAAACAGTTAACTTTGATGATCCAGGAACATATCATCTTTATTTCGGAAACGAGGGAGGTAAACCTGGAACAATTATCACCTTCTTTCCATGGGCAGGAGCAAGACAGGGAGTTATTGGAGATGGGCAAGTTGGTGTCACTGCTTACGCGGTGCCTGTAGGAGCGATGGTCTTTTGGGAAAAGAGGCTGGCAAAATTCAATATTCCATTTACGAAATTGGACAGATTTGGAGAACAATATCTTGAATTTGATGATCCGCATGGCCTTCATCTTGAAATAGTAGAAAGAGCTGACGGAGAAACGAATACTTGGACTTTTGGTGACGTGACTCCAGGCGTTGCAATTAAAGGTTTTGCAGGAGCTACTTTATTATCCGCACAGCCAGAAAAAACTGCTGATTTGCTGGAAAATGTGATGGGGCTTGAACTTGTTAGCAAAGAAGGAGATTTTGCCCGATACCGTGCAACAGCTGACATTGGAAATATAATTGATTTGAAATTAACATCTATTGGTCGCGGCCAGATGGGAGTAGGAACAGTTCATCATATTGCTTGGCGTGCTATTGATGATGCAGACCACTTAGATTGGCAGGAATATATTGCAGACAATGGCTATGGAGTAACAGCAGTTCGTGATAGAAACTACTTTAATGCTATTTACTTTAAAGAACAAGGAGAGATTTTGTTTGAAATTGCAACAGATCCTCCAGGATTTGCTCATGATGAAACTCAAGAAACAATGGGAAAGAGTTTAAAGTTACCAGCTCAATATGAACACCATAGAGCACAGCTTGAAAAAGCGCTTATACCTATTGAAGTAAAACCGCTTGATTAACCTGGGCAGAAGCCATTAATAATCAGGCTGCACGTTACGCTAGCTTTCTCCGTTTATCACCCTTATGCGGATGCTCATTACTAACAAAATTTCAGCTCCTCCTAGGGGTTCGCGCCAGATCAGACAAGTGTTTTCAATCAGCCTGAAATTCTTCAAATTTTGGAAACTGTCTACATTCTGAGAAATAATTAAGTCAATGGCTTCACCCGGCAGCATTTTAGTAGTATTAGTTTAAAATAAAATGGAAACAATAAAGGAGAAGATAATAATGGAAGATTTAGGTTTGTTAATAATAAGAATTATGATTGGTATTGTATTTTTATATTATGGATCACAGAAGTTGTTTGGTTTATTTGGGGGACATGGTATTAAAGGTACCGGAGGCTGGTTTGAGTCAATCGGTGTGAAGCCAGGTATTCCTGCTGCAGTATTAAGCGGACTTGGCGAATTTGCAAGTGGAATCTTGTTTATTCTAGGCTTGTTTTTACCTGTGGCTGCAATTATTATTACAATCATTATGGCAGGAGCTATTGCGAAAGTGCATGGTTCAAAAGGCTTTGCCGCTGGTGCTGGCGGTTATGAATATAACTTAATGTTAATAGTTGTGGCTATTGGAATAGCATTAATCGGTCCAGGAGCATATGCAATAAGTTTATAATGAAAATATAGAAGTGAACTAGTATTGACCTTTAAAAAAGTTAGTGTTATAATTATCACGAATTAAAGATATTTTAATTAAAAGTATTTATATTTTTTCGTTCATATCTCGAAATCGAGATAAAAAACAGGAGGATTACTATAATGAATGAGTTAAAAGGACTTCATCACATTACCGCTATTACTAGCAGCGCTGAAAAAATTTATGAGTTTTTCACATACGTTTTAGGATTGCGTCTCGTGAAAAAAACAGTCAATCAAGATGACATTCAAACATATCACTTATACTTTACTGATGATGTGGGAAGTCCTGGCACAGACATGACATTCTTTGATTTCCCCGGTATTCCAAAGGGGGTGCACGGCACAAATGAGATTTCGAAAACCTCCTTCCGTGTGCCAACTGACGCAGCTCTCGAGTATTGGGTGAAACGCTTTGACAAATATGATGTGAAGCATAAAGGTATTCAAGAACAGTTTGGTAAAAAAATACTCTCATTCACAGATTTTGATGACCAGCAATATCAGCTGATTTCCGATGAACAGAATGAAGGAGTTGCAGCCGGAACACCATGGCAGAATGGTCCTGTTCCATTGGAATATGCAATCACAGGGCTTGGTCCAATCTTTGTACGCACCTCTTACTTTGATTATTTCAAAGAAGTGCTTGAAAAAGTATTTTTAATGAGAGAAGCAGGTCAGGAAGGGTCGTTCCATCTGTTCGAAATGGGAGAAGGCGGCAACGGAGCCCAAGTCATTGTAGAATTTAATAATACTCTTCCACAAGCAAGACAGGGCTTCGGCACAGTACACCATGCTGCTTTCCGTGTTGCAGATCGGCAGGAGTTAGACCAGTGGCAAAGCCGTTTGGCAAGCTTTAAGTTGCCAAACTCCGGCTTTGTTGAGCGCTACTACTTTGGATCACTATACTCTAATGTTGCTCCGCAAATATTATTCGAATTGGCTACAGACGGACCAGGATTTATGGAAGATGAGCCATATGAAACACTTGGCGAAAAATTATCACTGCCGCCATTTTTCGAATCAAAACGGGAAGAGATTGAAAAGCTTGTCCGCCCGATTAACACTGTTCGCAGTAATTTAGAAATAAACAAAGAATATTTGTAATAGAGGGGAATTAAAATGGGTTTTTTCAGTAAATTATTTGGTGCAAAACAAGAGGAGGAAGTAAAAATGGAAAAATTAAATATTGGAATTGTATTAGGTTCAACACGTGAAGGACGTGTAAGCCCGCAAGTAGGTGCATGGGTGAAAGAAATAGCAGACAAACGCGGTGACGCAAATTACACAATCATCGATATTGCAGATTATAAATTGCCGTTCTTAGGTGAGCCAGGCGCAGACGCAAGTGGTGCAGCTGCATGGTCTGAAATTATTGCTAAACAAGATGGATTTGTGTTTATCGTTCAAGAATACAACCACTCTATTACAGGGGCATTAAAAAATGCTTTAGACTTCCTTCGTGAAGAATGGAATAACAAAGCTGCTGGTATCGTGTCATACGGATCAGTTGGAGGAGCTCGCGCTGCTGAACATTTACGCGGAATTTTAGGAGAGCTGCTAGTTGCTGATGTTCGTGTACATCCAGCATTGTCCTTGTTCACTGATTTTGAAAATGGCACTGAATTCAAACCAAAAGAGGTGCAAGCAGAGTCTGTTAACCAAATGCTAGAC
The DNA here is from genome assembly GCA_031179905.1 of Bacillus sp. (in: firmicutes). Lineage (GTDB taxonomy): Bacteria > Bacillota > Bacilli > Bacillales > Cytobacillaceae > Niallia. The sequence goes on from JAPSHL010000024.1 coordinate 9,638, forward strand.
CAGGTAATCCCATGGTCTACTGCTTTAAAAACAATCCGTAAATAAGTTAGTAAAAGAGCTTGTGCATAGTGCACAGGCTCTTTTTATTGCTTAATGAATAATAGCTAATTAAATCCTTTAAAGTTATAATCTTGACTCATGCAGTTTCAGACAAAATTCTAATTTTTTTCACAAGTAACTGGCAACCAAAAACTATCCTTCTTTATCACTATTGTCTCGACATTATCTAAATGATTAAAACAGTTCTCTATAAGAAGGGTGTTTTTCTGATGATTTTTAATAATAAAATTTATCATTATCAAACCAACGGCTAGAATAGCAGCGACTCCCATTAACAAATGTATTTATTTTCTTATTGTACAAATAAGTACTCTCCCTCTCTAGGAAATATTAACATTAATAACAGTTATAACCTATAGCAATTGTCTTTTCAACCACAATTTTATAGAAAACAGCCAATCATAATAATAGTTAATGGAGGAAAACTACAGGAAATGAGAATAAGGTGAGGGTGTAGTTATGAAAATATTCGGAATACCTGTTGTGCTTTTTATCGTCCTTGTTTTACCGCATTCTGCTTCAGCTCAACTAAAAGTGCCAATCTTAATTTATCATTCTATCGACGAATTTTCTGGGAAAGGGTCAAAAGAGCTGTATGTTACTCCAGAAAATTTTGAAAAACAAATAGCATATTTACGAAAATCTGGCTTCACTTTATTAACATTTGAACGCTGGCACGATATTTCAAAGGTTAACAAGCCGATTTTTCTAACCTTTGATGATGGATACAAAAATAACTGGAATGTATATAAGATCTTTCAAAGATTAAAAACAGAACAATTTCAACCTGCTGCAACATTCTTTGTAATATCAGATTTCATTGGGCGGTCCAATCGTTTATCGAAAGCAGACCTAAAAGAACTTGCTGATTCCGGGGTTATCTCGATTCAATCCCATACGGCAACACACCCTGATTTAACAAAAATAACGAACTTTTCTGAGGAACTAAAAGGCTCAAAAGATACTATTTATAACATTACGGGAAAACCAGTTATTGCAGTTGCCTATCCTTATGGGAACTTTAACAGCAGTGTTCTTCAGCAAACAAAAAGATACTATAAATTTGGGCTTACAACAACATCTCAATATTACACTAACTTAGCCGTGAAAGATGAGGAGTATTTGTTGCCTCGGATTTATATAAAATACTCAACCACATTGAATGAATTTATAAAAATAGTCGAAGGTAGTTAAAGTTAGAATAGATTATTGAAAATAATGGATTTGCTAAAGCCAAGACGCTTATACAATAGATAAGTTTTGCTGAAAAAAAGAGACTTGTCAGGAGGCGAATGTAAGTAATGGCTTAGCAATAATTATAAAATAACGGAAAAATAGACAACTGTTATTAGGTGTTCTGGTGCTAACTAACTGAAATATAAGAAGCAAAAGGGAACTTAGAAAAAAAGTTCCCTTTTTGTGTAGTTGACTAAATCCTTCCAATATTTGTATTATTAATGACGGGAAGAAAAGAAATCTGGAATGGAGTGGCAAATATGAATCATACAGGCTGTCCGCAATGCAGTGGAAGCAACATTAAGAAGGGGGTTATTGCATCAGGTGTTAATGCTTTACATATGTACTCTTATGAGAATAGAAGAAGCCAGTCTTCTCCGGTTTTTTCCTATTATTGTGCTGATTGCGGGTTTATTTTTGGTTCATTTGTGGAAGATCCTTGCAGAATTAAAGATTGAATTACTTAAGGCTTCTTAATAGTAGAATTAATTGTATAATGTTGCCTAACTATTAACCATCTTGAGACACATAATATGGGAGGAAGGTATGAATTTAGTAACCGAGTCTAGTAATCTTCAAGATTATCTAAAAGAACAAGTGGAAGTCGATTTTTCACACACGCTTATCTTGGAAAAGGCAGAGGAGCTGTTTAACAATACTCATAGTGACGTGGAAAAAACCAAAAAGGCATTCGAATTTGTTCGTGACGAAATTGATCATTCTTGGGATATAAAAGGAAAGCTGGTAACATGTAATGCTTCAGATGTGTTGGCAAATAAACAAGGAATTTGTTATGCTAAATCGCATTTGTTGGCTGCGATTCTGAGGTCGCAAGGAATTCCAACTGGCTTTTGTTATCAGAGACTAATGTTGTTTAGCACACCAGAAGAGGGATACTGTGTGCACGCATTAAATGCTGTGTATATAAAATCACTATCTAAATGGATTAGATTAGATGCAAGGGGTAATAAAAAAGGGGTTGATGCCCGGTTTTCTATTGAGAAAGAAAAATTGGCTTTTACTATTAACAAGGAACTCGGTGAAATGGACTATCCTGTCATTTACGTTCATCCACACCCGAAGGTAATAGAAGTGCTTAAGGAAAACAGTGATGCGATTACTATGTATAAAGAGCGTTTGCCAGAAAGACTTTAAGCTTATAGAAGCGGTCGTGAGAATATATTAAACTTAAACCTTAGTTATTGCCATTTCTGCAGTATGCCTGGCGGCGGTAAAACGGTTAGCAGCTAAGTTGAACAAAAATGTTCAACTTTTTGATTTTGATGAATATCAGTTAGCAGGACCGAGTAATCTTGGTGAATGGGCCCAAAACAGCGGGGATTATATTCCTTTGGATGTTGAACCTATTTTAATAGAATTTGCTCGTCGCTTAAGATTCGGAGTCGGAAATTATTGTATTAGACTACCCTTTTTCGACAATTAATACGTTAATTGAAGGATTTGACAGAACTATCTATTTTCCTTGATAGCCTATAGATATAGCTATGGCGAGAAGGATATCTCGAAGCGAGTTTAGCTCAGTTGCTGAAATTAAATCGAGTTGTCAAATTTACTTGAATGAAGGCAGACATGCATTTAATTCATGATTAAAAAAGTAAAAGCAGAGGAAGTAACAGAAAAAATAAAAGCAAAAATACAATAGGAGAGAAAAAATATTGAAAAATATTAGGATTTCAGCAAAAGCCATTATTATAGATAGAGACAAATTATTGTTAACCAAGAATCAAGATGACCATGGGTATTTTTATTTATTCCCAGGCGGCGGGCAAGAGCATGGGGAGACATTAATACAAGCAGTAAGGAGAGAAAGTGTCGAAGAAATTGGTCAACAAGTTGAGGTTGGCGCATTGTTATTCATTCGAGAATACATCGGCAAAAACCACGAGCATGCTTCTTTTGATTATGACTTTCATCAAGTCGAGCATTATTTTATTTGTGATTTAATAAATGGAAATAGGGGGATAGCTAAACCAACAAATCCAGACAGTTATCAAGTCGGGTTAGAGTGGCTGCCTCTTGATAGTTTAATGGACTACAGAATTTATCCAAAAGAACTGCTTCAACATATTATTAAATATACGCAAGATATCACATCTCCTGTGTATTTAGGGGATATTAATTAACGTGAATTTGAAAATTATTAACCAATATACTGCTCTCAAGGCAAAAGAGGCTAAAAGTATCAGAAATTTTTAATTATTTGATTTCTCTTAGTCTCTTTCCTTCATGCAGCTCTTGAATGCCTTCCTCACAGACACCGTAGGAACGCCATGAGCATGTTTCACAAACAACTTGAATATCGGAAGGAACGGCGTGCTTACGAATGGCTGTTTCAATATCACTCCACTGGAGAATCTGTCCGATCTGGAGTCCTATTTTTTCTAGAATAGCTTCATCTCTTTCATAAATATGAGGATCCTGACAATGGTACTTCCCTGAATTTGGGTATTTCTCGCATAAATGATCGGGTGCCTTTACAAGCTGAATATATGTATGAGGGTTTTTTCGCAAGGTCTGGTGCAATTCAGTCATATTTTTTACATACTCCTCGGAATATCCCATGCCTCTGTATCCTAAAAGGCAAAAAAGATGATGACCTCGCAATTTGTACATCATTTTAATTCCCCCTATCCTTAAATGTTAACCTATTTTTATATAAGGTTAACTAATAATAAATATATCATTTAATTATGTTAGCGTAAATAATGAAGATAGGAAGGGTTTATTCAATGGAATATACATGCAGTCATTGTCAAACGGGATTGATTACTGACAAATTTCTGCTATATTACCTTGCTACACAAATTTAAATAAAAGTAATTTGAAGGAGGAAAGTTAAAAAAAGCAATGTAAAGCGGTAGTTCTATTAGAATAAGGTCTTCCGAAGCTAATATTATCTAATACTGTACTGGTAAAACGGTGAACAGCTTGTTGGACCATTCCAATCGATTTTCTTAAATAATCGAGTTGATTCGTATTATCTACTAACACTGTACTTTCTGTAACAAATCCCCCAAAACATTGTCCCAATGTTTTTCATTAATCTAACAGAGTTCATAAAAAAAGGATAAAATTTTAAATACCTAGTTGACAGATGGGTTAAATGAGTATAAATTACGTATTAGAAACTTAATTTTAACAATTTTATAATAATTCTGCTGATCAGATAACTGAAAGCTGCTACTTTTCTATTAAAAGTCGCAGCTTTTTTTTATAAAAAAGGGGGAGCTCTAACAATGAAAAGAAGGATGAAATCAGGTTTTAAAGCTGCATCAATATTATTGGCTGCATCATTAGCTCTAACTGGCTGCGGCAGTTCGGAAAGTAATGGGGAAAGTTCTAATTCAAAAAAGACAGTAGAATTATTGAATGTTTCCTATGATCCGACAAGAGAGCTGTATGAAGAATTTAACAAGGCGTTTGCGGATTATTGGAAAGAGAAAACTGGCCAACAGGTTACTGTTCAGCAATCACATGGCGGTTCGGGGAAACAAGCGCGGGCAGTAATTGATGGAATTGAAGCAGATGTTGTTACCTTGGCATTAGCCGGTGACATTGACGCGATTGTAAAGGAAAGAGGCATCATTTCAGAAGATTGGCAGTCTAAATTAGAGAACAATTCTACGCCATATACTTCAACTATTGTATTTCTTGTAAGAAAAGGAAATCCGAAAAATATTCAAGATTGGGATGATCTTATTAAAGAAGATGTGTCTGTTATCACGCCAAACCCGAAAACCTCTGGCGGTGCTCGCTGGAATTATCTTGCAGCATGGGCTTATGCAGACAAGCAATACAATGGGGACGAAACAAAAATAAAAGATTTTGTTAAAAAGCTGTATTCAAACGTTGAAGTTCTTGATTCAGGTGCACGCGATTCAACAAATACATTTGTCCAAAGGGAAATTGGCGATGTATTAATCGCGTGGGAGAATGAAGCATACTTAGCCATCAATGAATTAGGAAAAGAAAATTTTGAAATCGTGAGTCCGTCCTTAAGCATTTTAGCAGAACCGCCTGTTGCTGTAGTCAATGATATTGCAGAGAAAAAAGGCACAACAGAAGTTGCTGCAGAATATCTGCAATATTTGTACAGTGAAGTAGGTCAAGAAATAGCTGCTAAAAACTATTATCGACCTCGTGATAAAGAAGTATTAGCAAAATATGCTGATCAATTTGAAGATATTGAGTTCGTGACAATTGATGATAATTTCGGAGGCTGGACAGAAGCTCAAAAGACTCACTTTGATGATGGAGGGACATTCGACGAAATTTATGTTCCGTCTAACTAAACCAGCAACAATCATCATTACCTATTTTACTAGATTATCAGGTAATGATGATTTGTTGTTGTCAGTAAAAAATTAACTTAAAAAGAGGTGAGAAAATGAGTTATAAGGCGAATAAGCGCATAAAAAGAATGAATGTTCTTCCAGGGTTTGGACTTTCTTTAGGATATACGATGTTTTATGTCAGTATCCTTGTTATTCTGCCACTATTTATGATATTTTTTAACACCACCAAGATGGGCTGGAATGAATTTTGGGATACGGTTCTAGATCCGCGGGTTGTTGCTTCCTATAAGCTCAGTTTTGGAGCGTCATTTACAGCAGCACTTATTAACGTTATCTTTGGTGTTTTGCTTGCTTGGGTTTTAGTTCGTTATCCTTTCCCAGGTAAAAGAATTGTAGATGGACTTGTGGATTTGCCTTTCGCTCTTCCAACAGCGGTAGCGGGTATTGCGTTGACTACACTGTATGCCCCAAATGGATGGATTGGCAGTTTGCTAGGATTTAAAGTTGCCTTTACACCTATTGGTGTAACAATTGCATTAACATTCATAGGGCTGCCTTTTGTTGTTAGAATGGTTCAGCCTGTCTTGCAGAATCTTGAAAAAGAAATCGAAGAAGCGTCTGCAAGCCTTGGAGCATCCAAATTCCAAACCTTTAGAAGGGTCATTTTTCCAGAATTGCTTCCGTCTATACTTGCTGGCTTCACTTTAGCATTTGCCAGATCACTAGGAGAATATGGGTCGGTTGTTTTCATAGCAGGCAATATGCCGATGAAAACAGAGATAACCCCACTGCTGATTATCACTAAACTAGAACAATATGATTATGCCGGAGCTACTGCTATTGCTTCTGTCATGTTATTTGTTTCCTTCCTTTTGCTCTTCTTCATAAACCTTTTGCAGCGGTGGGCAAACAGGAATATGGTAGCTAATTAAGAGAGGAGGAAAAAGCTATGGCAGGAAATGTGCCGATACAGCCAAAAATAGTACCTAATTTTCCAAAAAAGCCGAGTTCCGCTGAGCCTGCTTGGATGCAGATTATTTTAATTACGATTTCCCTGTTATTTCTAGGGTTGTTTCTCGTGTTGCCTTTAATAACGATTTTCATACAGGCTTTTGATCAAGGAGTGCAGGTTTATTTAGCAGCAATAACAGATCCGGAGGCGCTGTCTGCTATAAAACTTACATTATTGGTTATTGTGATAGCAGTCCCATTAAACGCCGTATTTGGAGTTGCTGCTGCATGGGCCATATCAAAGTTTCAGTTTAGAGGAAAAAACCTGCTGATTACGATCATTGATTTGCCATTTGCCGTATCGCCAGTTATTGCTGGTTTGGTATTTGTCTTGTTGTTCAGCACACATGGTTTGTTTGGTGAGTGGCTGTTTGCCCATAATATTAAAATCATCTTTGCAGTCCCAGGTATTGTGTTAGCAACTATTTTTGTGACATTGCCGTTTGTTGCTAGGGAGTTGATACCATTAATGCAAGCACAAGGCACGTCAGAAGAGGAAGCCTCTATTTCTCTCGGTGCAGGGGGTTGGAAAACATTCTGTTATGTAACGATACCCAATATAAAATGGGGGTTGCTGTATGGGATTATTTTATGTAATGCAAGAGCTATTGGAGAATTTGGAGCGGTTTCCGTCGTGTCAGGACATATTCGTGGTTTAACAAATACGATGCCATTACATATTGAAATTCTTTATGGAGAGTACCAGTTTGCAGCAGCATTTGCTGTTGCTACATTAATGTCAATTTTGGCGATTATTACATTGGTTATTAAAAGTGTACTGGAATGGAAAACAAAAAAACAGCTTAGCAATACGTAGGGAAGTAATAATACGAGGTGGATGGACATGAGTATTATCATTAATAATGTTTCAAAATCATTTGGCTCTTTTCAAGCATTACAAGATATTGAGTTAGAAATCAAAACAGGGGAGTTAGTCGCACTGTTAGGTCCGTCTGGATCAGGGAAAACTTCCCTGCTGCGAATTATTGCTGGTTTGGAGACTGCTGATAGAGGTTCTATTTACTTTGGCAGTGATGAAATAACAGATATTAGCACAAAGGACCGGCAAGTAGGGTTTGTGTTTCAGCATTATGCTCTATTCCGCCATATGAATGTATTTGAAAACATTGCATATGGCTTAAAGGTTCGCCCTAAAAAGACAAGACCGGCCAAGAAAGATATCGACAAAAAGGTGCATGAGCTGCTTAAGCTCGTTAAATTAGAAGAGCTGGCAAAGCGTTATCCTGCACAGCTGTCAGGCGGGCAGAAACAGCGTGTCGCTCTTGCCCGTGCATTAGCTGTCGAACCGAAAGTACTATTATTGGATGAACCGTTTGGAGCATTGGATGCTAAAGTAAGAAAGGATTTAAGAAGATGGTTAAGAAATCTGCATGATGAATTTCATATAACAAGCATTTTTGTTACGCATGACCAGGAAGAAGCCCTTGATGTTGCTGATAGAATTGTTGTGATGAATGGAGGGAAAGTGGAACAAATCGGCTCACCAGAGGAAGTTTATGAGCATCCGAAGAACCCATTTGTTTATGATTTCCTTGGAAATGTTAATTTGTTTCATGGAAGACTTGATAATGGGAAGCTCAGCCAAGGTGCTGTCCAATTTCAAGTTGAAGGAGTTCAGCATCAAAAAGACCAGCAAGCAGTTGGTTATGTGCGTCCACATGACATTACAATCAGCAGAGAGAATAATAACAAGGACTCCATTTTATCAACAATTACTCATATTCATGTGGTTGGCCCTATTGTCCATATTGAGTTGAAAAGGGCGGATACTAATGAGTTTCTAGAAGTAGAAATCACAAAGGAACATTTTCGCGCCCTTGATTTGAAAGCAAAAGAAAACGTTTATGTAAAACCAAGTCAGTTAAAGGTATTTTTTCCAGAAGATTATTCTATATGAATGCTAAAGCTGCATATAGGCAGCTTTTTTTTGCGTGATTAATAGGCTTCCGTTAACGTATTTGCGATTGCTTGCAATGCCTCCTGTTCGTCTATACCATCTGCACTAACCTTAAAGTAAGATCCAGGTTTTATTTCCAATGACATAACTTCCATAATGGCAAAAGGCGAGTCTTTAAGATTTACAGAACGGTTTTTATATTCAAGGGAGATTCGGGATTGGAATAAAGAAGCACTGTTTACTAACAAACATGCAGGGCGCGCAAATCCTGTGATGGCAATAAGGTTAAATTGCATTTCTGTCAATTTTCCTAACTCCTCCTTTTATCAAGTAAATAGGTATGTTTGCATCTTTATTATGTTATAAGGATACAGTCTAACGGTAACCTATTAATCGCAAAAGATTGCCTAAAACTATCACAGCACTTACCAAAATAGAGGGTATTGTTTTATAATCCTTATGAGTAGCAAGGTTTAAGGAGGGAGTTATGACAGCACAAGAATTGAACCAATTAAATGAACTAAGCAAGATCATCAACCATTTTACTAATGATGAAGGTTCGAATAAAACAGCAGTTCCATCTTTGTTTTTTATTCGGGAGTCCGATGTTACCGAACCGATTCATGCTGTATTTAAACCGTCTTTTTGTATCATTCTTCAAGGTGAAAAAGAAGTGCTTCTTGCTAGTGAACGCTTTCGCTACGGTCCTGAAGATTATATTGTTTCATCCGTTCACTTACCGGTAACTGGACAGGTGATAAAAGCTTCAAAAGATATGCCTTATTTGGCTTTTAAACTTGAATTTACACCGAGTGAGATTTTAATACTTTTGGATGAATCTAGAAAAGAAATCGGCAATCAGAAAATAAAAAGGGCAATGTTTATTGGCAAGGCAGATAAGCCTTTGTTGGATGCAGTAACACGGCTTGCCCGTTTATTAAATAAACCACAGGATATACCTGTACTTGCTCCATTGTATAAGAAAGAAATATTGTATTTGGTCCTCCAAGGTCCACATGGCAGTATATTAGAACAAATGGCTTTAGAAGGAAGCCGAATATATCGAATCAGGGAAGTGATTGAGTATATAAAGCTTCATTATGTCGAAGCTTTTCGGATTGAAGAGCTTGCCGAAAAGGCAAATATGAGTGTGGCTACACTGCATCGGTACTTTAAACAAGTGACAGCAATGAGCCCAATACAATTCCAAAAGAATTTAAGGCTGCAGGAAGCGAGGAGGCGGTTACTGGCAGAGGCTACAGACGCAGCTGAAGTTGCATTCCAGATCGGGTATGAAAGTCCGTCCCAGTTCAGCCGTGAATATTCTCGGATGTTTGGTCTCCCGCCAAAAGAGGACATTAAACAGCTTAGAGAAAACCACATTCGCAGTAAAAATGCATAACGCTAAAACTAAAAAAACGGACCGAATTCTTTGCATCGGTCCGTTTTCCTTATAATGAGTTAAACAAGTCATCACTAACAGGCTCAAGCCATTCCGTTTCTCCTGGTGTCATAGCAAGGTGGACAAACCAGCTGTCCTTTGTCGCCCCATGCCAATGTTTAGTATGTGGCGGAATATTCACTACATCCCCGGCTTTAAGAAGTTGAGCTGTTTTTCCTTCTTCTTGATACCAACCTTCTCCTCCAGTTACTAACAATACTTGGCCAACTTTATGAGAGTGCCAGTTATTACGAGCCCCAGGCGCAAATGTCACATTTCCGATTGCCGTATTAAGAGGGGTTTCATCTGTGAAAATCATTTGTAAATAAGCATCACCAATAAAATTTGCTGTCACTTTTTCTCCGCGGGGGAAGATTATGCTGTTATTCAAATGTTTATTTTCCATATTATTACCTGCCTTTTTCTGTTTCGTATATTGATTTTGCAAGGTTAAAAGCCGACCAAGCCTTTGGCCATCCAGCATAAAATGCGAGATGTGTAATTATTTCGGAAATTTCATCCTTTGTTACTCCATTAGTTTTTGCCTTTTGCAGATGAGGTGTTAATTGTTCAAAGTTTCCACCTGCTATTAATGCGGAAACTGTTATCATGCTGCGGTCACGAGGTGAGAGCTCTTTTTCTCTTGACCAAACCTCTCTGAATAGGACATCATCATTCAGTTCAGCAAATTTCGGAGCGAAATCTCCTAATAAATCTCGTCCTGCTGTTTGTTTTTCTGCCATTTTCTCATTCCTTTCTAACAAATGATTACATAATGAAGTATAGACCTTAAAGTGTACTTTAAGGCAAGGGAATAGGCTGACTATTTTTCAAATAAAATTTTGTGTTTTATTAGGCCTTCGCATCAGTGTATTCTGTTAATAGGAATATACAAGAATAGGGGGGGACAATTTGAGTTATTCGATTGGAGAATTTGCTAAGATAATCGGTGTAACAACAAGTATGCTCAGATACTATGAAAAAGAAGGTCTGCTAACACCCGAACGTGATGAAAATAATGTGCGAGAATATACTGAAAACGATATTGGCTGGGTTCGTTTTTTACTTCATTTAAAGAGTTCTGGCATGTCCATTACAGAACTGAAACAATATACAAAATGGCGAGCAATAGGAGAAGAAACAATTTTGGACAGAAAGAAGCTCCTCGAAAAAAGGAAAAATCTTCTTGCTCAGCAAATACAACAAATGCAGGAAAGTATGAATATCTTAAACCAAAAAATTGACTTTTATCAGGATCAGCTAGACGGTAATAAATACGAGTTTGTACTTTATCATAATGAAAAGTCTAATTAAGGCGGCTAATGGTTTATATACCATTAGCCTTATAATTTTCAGCTTAATAAAGCATCCTAAAAGAAATTAAATGCTATTATTGAAATTTTTTTGCTTTTCACAAGAAAGAGTAATTGCTGAAAGTATATTTATTTGATATGATAACTAACGACCGTTCGTTATTTTAAATAAAAAAACGGATGCTTTTAGGAACGGTTTATTAAAAGATTTCATCTTTTAGGGAAGTGAGTGCATATGCAAAAACCAATTAAAGAACAAAAAATGGTTTTAGTAATTTTATTAAGCAATCTTTTTATCGTATTTCTAGGAATAGGCTTGATTATTCCAGTTATGCCATCATTCATGAATATGATGCATATAACAGGAAGCACAATGGGCTATCTTGTTGCTGTATTTGCTTTTGCTCAGCTTGTTGTATCGCCGTTTGCCGGCAGATGGGTAGACCATTTCGGCAGAAAAAAGATGATTGTTATCGGCCTTGTGATTTTTGGAATCTCAGAGTTGATTTTCGGATTGGGAACCAATGTTTCCGTATTATATATATCAAGGATATTAGGCGGGATCAGCGCTGCCTTTATCATGCCGGCAGTAACAGCATATGTTGCAGATATTACAACCATTAAGGAAAGATCAAAAGCGATGGGATATATTTCTGCTGCAATCAGCACTGGTTTTATTATTGGTCCGGGAGCAGGGGGCTTTATTGCTGATTTTGGCATTCGCATGCCATTTTTCTTTGCTGCTGCGATTGCATTTTTAGCAGCATTCACATCTGTTTTTATCTTAAAAGAGCCATTGTCTAAAAGTGAGCTTGCTGAGCTTGCGGCAAGTACACAGAAATCCAATTTTATTAAAGACTTGAAACAATCGCTTCAACCGATCTATTTAATTGCCTTTATTATTGTGTTTGTCCTAGCGTTTGGGTTATCCGCTTATGAAACAGTATTTAGCTTGTTTTCTGATCATAAGTTTGGATTCACACCGAAGGATATTGCCACTATTATTACAATCAGTTCTATTTTTGCTGTAATTGTTCAAATTGCCTGGTTTGGTAAATTAGTAAATAAGTTCGGAGAAAAAAGGGTAATTCAGCTATGCTTGATTGTAGGTGCAGTATTAGCTTTCGTTTCGACATTTATGTCAGGATTTATAGTTGTCTTGCTTGTTACATGCATTATTTTCTTAGCATTTGATTTATTGCGGCCAGCATTAACAACATTCCTCTCAAAAGCTGCTGGTAAACAGCAAGGATTTGTTGCAGGAATGAACTCAACTTACACAAGCTTAGGAAATATCTTCGGTCCTGCCCTTGGCGGAATTCTATTCGATATAAATATTAACTTCCCTTTCCTGTTTGCAGGGATCGTGATGATAATTGGGTTATGTCTTACTGTTGTATGGAAAGAAAAAACATCAAATGAAGTATCGTACGAATAAGAACCTTCGCTTACTTAGTGAAGGTCTTTTTTATTGAAATGTTCTGATATATCTTGGTTTCCTTTGACATAAGCAACTATAATAATAACAGAGATGTAAGAAAGGGGAATTAATATTTTATATGTGGCTAACTCTTTAATGAATTTGGAAGCGAAACAAATAGTTATCTGCTCTAATAAAGCTTTGTTATATGGAAGTTCTATTTTGCGGTATTTAATATCATTAAAGGGAGCATGGTATGGAATTTTTATTTTTCCACAGCTAATCAGAGAATCCATTAGAATTTGTTTTTGTTTTGCCGGTAAAATAAAACATCCTAATTTCCATTATCGTTATGTCCCTTAAAGGGAGAGAATATTATGACTCAATTAAAAAATAAAACAGCAATTGTAACAGGAGCAAGCAATCCACGAGACATTGGGACAGCCATTTGCAGAAAATTAGCTTCACAAGGTATAAACATTTTCTTTACTCATTGGAATGCTGATATTGATTGGATTGTAGAGTTTCAACAAGAAATAGAAAACATGGGACTTCATTGTGATAGCTTAGAAATTGATTTAGCTAATGCTCATGCTGCATCTGTCATATTTGATACAGTGGAATCTAAACTTGATTATCCTTCTATTCTAGTGAATAACGCAGCCCACTCAACGATTGATGGTTACAAATTACTTGACGCTAAAACACTTGATGAACATTATGCAGTCAATATGAGAACTACTTTTCTGCTTTGTGCAGAATTTGCCCGCCGTTTTTCAATATATGGTTTAAATGCTGGCAGAATTATTAATATGACATCAGGACAGGATATCGGACCGATGGCAGGAGAACTTGCTTATGCCGCAACGAAAGGCGCTATTTCTGCATTCACAAGGTCACTGTCACAAGAAGTTGCACCGTTAGGAATTACAGTTAATGCTGTAAACCCGGGACCCACTGATTCAACTTGGATGACAGACGAAATTAGAAAGAATCTGCTTCCTAAATTTCCGATGGGGCGTATCGGGCTGCCAGAAGATGTTGCAAGTACAATTGCTTTTCTCGCAAGTGATGAAGCAAAGTGGATAACTGGCCAGATTATCCATTCAGAAGGCGGATTTATTAGAGGTTAGACTAACTAAATAAGTAAATGTGAAGCTGTACTAAATGATTAGTAACTAATCATTGGTGCAGCTTTTTTTAATTTTAGATTACTAGGAAGTGGCTAAATATTTAACTTCATTAATATACGCGGTACTAGAAAGTGGATAAATTTTGAGCAAAAGGGATATGTACGGTTATAAACACTCTTCTCTTCATTGCTGAATGCATGATAATTTTCTTTTTTCCTCTGAAGTAAAAATAACGCGGGTCCGCCGTTTTCTTGGACTAATTTTAGATACACTGTAAAATCCATAGGACTTACCCGCAATGTATTGCTCTAAAATCCAGGATGGTTAAAATGAAGGAAAAGCAAGCGTTATAAAATGACAGCGTTTTCTAATGCGCTGGATATAGGAAGGCGGGTATGGATTTATGAAAAAAACGGCACATATTATCTCTCACACCCATTGGGACAGGGAATGGTTCCTGCCTTTTGAACAGCACCGTTACTATTTCATAAAGCTGATGAATAATTTATTAGACCAGTTTAAGAAAGACGGAAATGCGTTTCAATCATTCCATCTTGATGGTCAAACAATTTTGTTGGAAGATTATTTTGCTGTTCATCCTGAAAATCGAGAGGCAGTCACAAAATTAATTGAAGAGAAAATGCTGCATATCGGACCATGGTATGTGCTGCAGGATGCCTTTTTAACGAGCTCGGAAGCCAATGTCCGAAATTTACAAATCGGTTTACATGATGCAAAAGCATACGGACATGTATCAAAGCTTGGCTATTTTCCTGATACTTTCGGCATTTACGGGCAGGCACCGCAGCTGTTAAAACAAGCGGGAATTGATACAGCAGCTTTTGGAAGAGGGGTAAAACCAACGGGCTTTAATAATATGGTGTCAGATTCTCCTGATTTTGAGTCACCATATTCGGAAATGATCTGGAAGGCACCTGACGGCTCTGAGGTAGTAGGAATTCTTTTTGCTAATTGGTATTCCAACGGAAATGAAATCCCGGTCGATGAAGAGGAAGCGAAAATTTACTGGGAGCGAAAACTTCAGGATACTGAAAAATATGCGTCTACCAACCAGTTATTGTTTATGAATGGATGTGATCACCAGCCGCTCCAAAAAACGATCCCGCAGACAATCGAAACCGCATCCCGGCTATTTCCCGATTATACCTTTAAGCATTCAAGTTTCGCTGAATATATAGAGGACTTAAAAAATAACCTTCCTGACGGACTCCAGGTTATCGAAGGAGAATTGCGCAATCAAAGAACTGATGGCTGGTCTACTCTTGTAAATACAGCATCAAGCCGAATTTACTTAAAACAGTGGAACAACCGCTGTCAAACTCTATTGGAGAAGATTGCAGAACCCATCGCGACTCTTAGTTTTTTAGCAGGGGGAACCTATCCAAGGGAATATTTGCGATTTATGTGGAAATCCTTAATGAAAAATCACCCTCACGATAGTATTTGCGGCTGTAGTGTTGATGAGGTGCATCGGGAAATGGTGACCCGATTTGAAACTGTTTTGCAAATGGGAGAATTGTTTGTTCAGGAGCAAGGAGCCGAGCTTGCAGGTAAAGTTGATACATCTGATACACCAGAGAAGGGAATTCCTCTTGTTGTCTTAAATTCAACAGGATGGAACAAAAGCGAAGTTGTTACGAAAACAGTTGATTTGGAAAAGGTGTATTTTTCCGAAATGCACTTTGAACAAATTCCCGCGTATTTAAAGGATAAAGATATACCAGCTTACAGACTCGTTGATCAAGCCGGCAAGAGTATTGATTGCTACCTGGAAGAGCCAGTAATTGAATTTGGCTATGATTTGCCGGATGATAAATTCCGCCAGCCGTTTTTTTCCAAACGGGCTAAGCTGACTTTTTTTGCAGAAGATATACCAGCATTCGGATACAGGACCTTATATCTTGTTCCACAGGAGCAGGTTGAAGAGGAGAACCATGGACATTCGGCTGATGTAGGTATGGAGATGGAAAATGAATTTGTACACGTCTTGTTTCATGAGGATGGAACATATAATCTAACGGATAAAGCCTCAGGCAAGACCTTATATCATCTCGGTGTATACGAGGATACCGGGGATATCGGAAATGAATATATGTTCAAGGAAGCAACAGGACATAATCCGATTACGACAAAGGAGGTTCCAGCAGAATTCCGTCTTATTGAAAAAACATCGCTTCGAACAGTGCTTGAATTCACGCACACTTTAAATATCCCTGCTTCAGCAGACGATCAACTGGCAATTGAAAGGAACAGCTTGATTTGGCATAAGGAAAGGCAAGCAGGCAGATCATCTGATATGAAAATGATCACATTGCGTACATCTGCCATTCTCGAAAAAGGAATGAAAGGTCCAGCCTTTAAACTGACAATTGACAATCAAGCGACTGATCATCGCCTCCGCGTTCTTTTTCCAACAGAAATGGAAGCGAATACACATCATGCAGACAGTGTATTTGAGATAGTGAAACGTCCGAATACTCCAGAACAAGAATGGGATAATCCAAGCTTTTGCCATCATCAGCAGCGCTTTGCCAGCCTTGCCGATGAGGAAATAGGCTTAACGGTGGTTACGGACGGTCTTCAAGAATATGAAATTCTGCCAGAGGATGGAACGATTGCAGTTACCGTACTGCGTTCAGTTGCTGAGCTTGGCGATTGGGGTTATTTCCTGACACCAGAAGCCCAGTGTATAGGGATTCAGTCAGCTGAGTGGCAAGTGTTTATGCATGAAAAAGATGTTATCACATCAACGGCATTTGTTGACGCTTATCAATATAAAGTTCCCCTTCAGGTTAT
>JAPSHL010000180.1 GCA_031179905.1 Bacillus sp. (in: firmicutes)
CCATCTTGATTATCGTCATCCTCAACCGGTGTTTCTGGTTCCTGTTCTTTTCCTAGAGTATCAATAATGCGTCCTTCAATTTGAGGATCAACTTCTCCATTTAAATTTACTACCATATAATCACGAAGCTGCTCCCAATCGATCGCACCCATATCTTGTACTCGGCCTTCTTGATAGGCTTTAGCAAATACTTCATAACCATCTCCGCCTTTTGCGGTAAAGTTGTTCGTAGTTACTAAGTAGGTTTGATCTGCCTTAATATCTTCATACTGATCATTTACTTTTACTTGCATAGAAACAACACGAGAACCCTCTTCTTTTTTGCTGTCATAAGTAAATTTCATTCCGGAAACATGTAAGAAGCCACCGCTTTCTGCTGGCGCTAAACGTACACTATACTCCAAAATTTGTTTAATTTCCTCACCTGTCAGTTGGACAAATGCTGGATCATTGCCAAATGGCAATACAGCAATAACCTCACCTGTAGTAATTGGTCCCTCATCAATTGCAGCCCGGATTCCACCCCCGTTTTGCATTGCAATTACAACTTTTTCATTTTTTTCTTTCGCCTTTGCTAGCATCGCATCAGTTACAAGATTTCCTAATTCTGTTTCGTTTGCACGCACACTGACATTGCTATCTGTTAAACGTGGATTTAATAAAGGTTTTTTAGCAACTGCCCCTGTTTCTTGATTTGTTAGACTATCAATTTCAGCTTTGTATGGTGCTAGTACTGCAGCAGCTTCTTGATCTGCTGCTTTGGAAGCAACATCAATTAATTGACCAGCTTGACCAACAACTACTCCATTGTCATCAAACTCAACTTTCAATTCTCCTAGCAATTGAGAATACTGGTATGCTTGTACAATCACAGTTGGATCTTTTGCAGCACCAGCTTCATCTGCTGTAATAACTACAGGCTCATTCAGTTGTGTATGAGAATGTCCTCCAACAATGACGTCAATACCATCAACATATTTAGCTAATTGTAAGTCATTTCCCATTTCCGGATTACTGTCATAACCAATATGTGTTACGGCAATAATTTTATTAATCCCCTTACTTTCAAATGCTGCAACAGCTTCATTCGCTTTCTCAATATAGTTTTGGAACTTTACATTCACTGGACTCGAAATGTTGGCTGTATCTTCTGTTGTTAAACCAAAGATACCAACTTTTTCTCCATTTACTTCTTTAACAATGCCACTATAAACAATTCCATCTTCTGGAGATTCAGTATAAGAATTATTCGAAATGCCACCCATGTACGCATCACCAGAGAAATCTACGTTAGCACTTAAAAAAGGGAAGTTTGCTTTTGAAACGAATTCTGATAAGGACTTATGACCATTTTCACCTGAACCTAAGTCAAATTCATGATTTCCAAAAATCATTGCATCAATATCCACCATATTTAGAAGAGCTAAATCTGCTTGGCCTTTAAACTGATTAAAATATAATGTTCCTGAAAAAACATCTCCTGCGTTAAATAAAAGTGCATTAGGATCGGCAGCACGAACCTCTTTAATGGCCGTTACCATATTTGGCATAAGGTCTGCGTGTGCATGTGTATCATTCATATGCATGATAGTTAAGGAATAATTATCGTTTGATTCAGCAGCATTTGTACTTGTTGGTATTATAATAGATACCAATAATGCTAATGTTGAAAAAATACTTGCTAGAAAAGCAATTTGTTTCCTATCTTTCATTCTAATTTTTCCTCCCTTTTTTTATCGCTGACACGACAATAATCGCCTATTTTGTCAACAATTCTCCTTTATTGTAGATATTATGTATTAAGCTATTGTTAAAAGTTTGTAAAACTACTTAAATCTACAATATCCTTTCAAATATTCTCTATAATACGACCTTTTTCCTCCCTTATATTCTATTAATTAAATATGTTAATATAAATGAATGACTTAAATATGTTTGCCAGTATAGTCAATCGTGATAGCTTAGGAGTGTATAAAAATCATGAACAAGAAAGACGTAGGAAACATACGAAAACAATTTAAAATAAACAATGATAAATTGAAAATCGCTGATATTTTTAATGTCTATATTATGAAAGAATCAAGCGAAATTTTTCATTCTGAAAGCCAGCCGTTTGCTATGCTTGATCAAGATCAGCAAGAGCTGTTTTTAAATAATTTTAAAAAAATGCTCGCAGGTCAAATGGATGAAAAGCTTTTTGAACTGAAGTTTAAAAGAGATGCTGAGAACAGCAGCCAGCTAATTCTCCATCAAGGGCTGCTTAGCAGTGAGGTCGAGGATTGGAAAGATCAAATGTTAAAGATAGTAGAAAAAATGCTCGCAATCAGACAGTACGAAAAGGATATTGTAGTTACGTTCATTCGCGGAGAGTATATCAAGCCGATGAAGCGCCGCAGTGAAGAGTCAGAGGAAAATGAAAGAGATACTGTTTTCTCTCATTCCTTTAATTTATGTAGTATCAATAACACACAAGATCCAAAAAAAGAGCTATTATTTGACTATGTTGATAGAGAGTTTAAATACAATATCGTTTTAGATCCAATAATTAATCTTCACGCTCCGATGGGAGGCTTCCTTTTCCCATGCTTTACAGACAATGCAGCAGACGTTAACCACATTCTGTATGCAGCAGGCAAGGTTCATGAACCTGACTATGCATTTATTGAAGAGGTTTTAAACGGAGAGGAGATCATGACAGCACAAGATGACAAAATTGTGTTCGAAGAAATTATTAAAGATGTAACAGGTGACCAATTAAATACATCCACCCTCTCGAACGTTTATGAAGAGATAAACCGTATGATTACAGAAAATGAAGAAGAAGAACCGCCTAAATTAGACTCAAAAGACGTGGAACAAGTTTTAAAAATGAGCGGAGTAGAAGATATAAGCACAGAAAAAGTCGAATTTGCCTTTAAAAAAATTATCGATGATGACAAATACGAGCTCAAAGCAAGCAATATTTTGCCTAAATTCACATCTAAATCTATTAAAATTAGCACGAAAATTGCTAATATCGCCATCAGTCCTCCAGATTTACGCTATGTAAAACAAGTAGAATTCAGCGGTAAACGCTACTTAATGATAGAAGTAGAAGAAGATACGGTGATTGAAGGATTTACGATGATTCCAGAAGCCTTTGTGGGGAACCCGAAGGATGAATAAATAATATAGTTGGAGGTTCTCCACAGCATAAAGTTGTTTTACAGAACCTCCACTTTAAATATTTCCCCTACAAAAACCCGCCGCTTCCTTTAAGGATATATTTCATAAAAAAAGACGCTTTTCCAAAGAAAATACGCCTTTCTGCACGAAAAACAAGCTGTAGATGAAGCCCGTTTCTTCACCTATTAATTTATATTCGTTTCTGCAGCCACTAAATATTTTTCCAGCAGTGTGTCTAAATTTTTATCAACGCCGCCATCTTCTGCAAGATGGCTTGCTTTTGATAATGCATCTTGCCAGTTGCCGTTATCAATGGCAGATTTTATATCAATTAATCCAGCCACTCTCTTATGTAGGTCCTGTGCTGTCTTATCCTTTGGCTTCTGCTCAAGTGCGAGTTCTAGTGACAGCAGGGCTTTTTTTAAGTCGCCGCTCTCAATTGCTGTTTTTGCAGCCTTCATATCATTTTCATATGTTTCCGTGCTGCAGCCAGCAAGAAACAGGGCCATCATGGCGATTACAGCCCATCTTATCATCCAATATCCCTCCACTGCCTGATGTCCTGTCATCAACCAGCAAGGACTAAAGGCAATCTATTTTTCCATATGGCACATCACTTTTTTGAGACTAGAAATTTACCAAGCTAATGCTTTATTTCTCCTATCATAATGTTAACAAATAATGCATAGCGGTCAATACTTGGGATATACTACTTTATTCCTATCTATATGGTAAAAATAGCGAATTTTTGAAAGCGCTTATAAAATTATGGAGACCAGCTTAAGCTGAGAGATAATATCCTTCAGCTTTTTCGTTATTAATAAGCTTTTGCCCAATACACAAGCGTCTTTGCTTCTCTGCCGCAGCAGACACATTTTTCACTGATTTCTTCTTGCACGAACGGCATGCATCTTGAAGTTGCACCTGTTTCTTCCTTAATCATATCTTCGCACACTCTGTCACCGCACCACATCGCTTTTATGAATCCGGTTTTTTGTTGATTAGCTAGCATCTTAAATGTTCCAAAATCAAGGGCTTGATGAGTGTTAGCTTCGCGATGGTCTCTTGCTTTTGCGAGCAGGTTATTCTGAATGTCTGCCAGGAGATCTTCCAATGTCTTCTCCAAACCTTCTAAAGGTACTGCCTGCTTTTCGCCTGTATCTCTCCTGACAAGCACTACTTGATTTTGCTCCATATCCTTTGGCCCTACTTCAAGGCGGACAGGAATTCCTTTCATTTCATACTCATTGAATTTCCAGCCAGGCTTCTTATCACTTGCATCCAAGCCTGTTCGAAAACTGCCTGCTAGCTGTTCCTTGAGTTGGTAGGTAAAATCAAGCACACCTTCTTTATGCTGGGCAATCGGGATAATCATCACTTGTGTTGGAGCAATCTTCGGAGGGACAACTAATCCTCTGTCATCACCGTGTACCATGATCATAGCCCCGATGATTCTCGTTGTGAATCCCCAAGATGTTTGCTGTACATAACTTTGTTCACCATTGCGGTCAGTAAATTGGATGCCGAAGGCCTTTGCAAAATGTTCGCCTAAATTATGTGACGTTCCGGATTGAAGTGCCTTGCCGTCATGCATTAGGCTTTCAATCGTATACGTGTATTTAGCTCCTGCAAATTTTTCCTTTTCCGTTTTCTTTCCTTTGATGACTGGGATGGCCAAAATATCTTCACAGATGGCTGCATAAACAGAAAGCATCTGTACCGTTTCCTGATCTGCGTCTTCCTCCGTCTCATGACAGGTGTGTCCTTCCTGCCAAAGGAATTCTAATGTACGTAAGAATGGTCTTGTTGTTTTTTCCCATCTTACAACATTTGCCCATTGATTATACAGCTTTGGTAAATCTCGATAAGAATGAATAATATCTTTATAATGCTCTCCGAAAAGCACTTCAGATGTCGGACGGACACATAGTCTTTCCGCAAGCTCTTCTTCTCCTCCATGTGTTACCCAAGCCACTTCAGGAGCGAAGCCTTCAATATGGTCCTTCTCCTTTTGAAGGAGACTTTCTGGTATAAAAAGCGGCATATACACGTTTTCATGTCCAGTTTCCTTTATGCGCTTATCGAGTTCATTTTTAATATTTTCCCAAATTGCAAAGCCGTATGGCCTGATTATCATCGATCCCCGTACGCTTGAATAATCAACAAGTTCTGCTTTTGTCACTACATCTGTATACCACTTTGCAAAATCATCTTCCATATTTGTAATTTTTTCTACAAAATTACCCTTCATATTATCACTCCTTTTTTTATAAACACAAAAAGCCCTGCTTTATTAGGGACCGGAGATCGGCGGTACCACCCTAATTCAAAGCAAGGCTTTACACTCATACATGATAACGGTTTAACACCGCTGCAGCTTTTGCAGAACGAAAAAGGCAGGTTCAACGGCTGTACTATAGGTCCCTTTCAGCTAGTTAAGACCCTCTCTTCTGATAGCTGCACCATTTACTAATCCTTTTTATTGTTTCTTTATTTTTTAACATAATAATCAATAGATCCATTATTGTCAATTTTCTAGAAAAACATTACAAATTAATGAATGATTTTTCTTTTTCATACGCATTCAATGAAGCTTGAATTCCCTCTCCAGCTGGAACTTTTGCTCCATGCCTAATTAATGCAGCCTCGAGGCTTGCTAAGGCAAACAGGACATTTTCTTTTCGGCAGCTGTAGCCCATTGTTCCAATTCGCCAGATTTTCCCGTGCAGAGGACCGAAGGAACTTGCTATTTCCACTCCGAAATCGTTAAGCATCATGCTTCTGACCGATTCTGCCTCAATGCCGTCAGGAATCTTGATACATGTTACTGTTGGCAGCTTCGAACCTGCATCCCCAAACAGTTCCAGCCCCATTCCTTTAATTCCAGCAATCAGCGCCTTCTCATGAAGCTGGTGGCGCTTGAATCTTTGCTCTAATCCTTCTTCAAGAACTATTCGCAAGCCTTCATGTAGGGCATACAGCATGGATGTTGCCTCTGTATGGTGGTTAAGTCTTCTTGGCCCCCAATAGTCTTGAAGCTGAGCCAAGTCGAAATAATTGGTACGGATGACAGAAAAAGCTTTTCTTTCTGCTAATTCCTGTTCTGTCGCAATACCTCTTTCGACTATTTTACGTTGATTAAGGATGCGTTCAACCCGGTCATTATACGTGATTGGTGAATTACCTGAAGGAACGGATAAACATTTTTGATTTCCACCTATTACAGCATCAATTTGCCAGTTATCTGTCTGAACATCTGTACCGCCAATTGTCGCTACCGCATCAACAATAAACAGGACATCCTCTTCCCTGCATGCCTTCCCTATTTCTTCTAACGGCTGCATGCAGCCAGTAGATGTTTCACCATGAACCATCGCAACGATTTTCGGCTTCACTTTCTTCATTTCGGCAATAACTTCTTCTGGATCAAAAACCGTTCCCCAGTCACGATGAAGCAAATGGATTTCAGCACCATACCTTTCAGCGATTTCTGTCAGCAAATGACCAAATCTTCCGTAAATCGGGATCAGCACTTTATCACCAGGTTCAATCACACTTGCAAGCACTGCTTCTAATCCAGAGCGAGACGTACCGTCAATTGGAAAAGCCCATTTATTATTTGTCTTAAAAAGTTGTTGGAGCATCTTCATAACATTATTCATAATATCCGTGAAGGCAGGATCAAATTGTCCTAATATTGGATTTGACATCGCCCGGAGCACCCGTGGGTCAACCTCGACTGGCCCTGGGGTCATAATGGTTCTTAAAGGTGTATTTAGTTCGCCAAACATTATCATCTCTCCCTTTCTATTAGTAAGCCAGCTTATACAGCAACTCTATTAATACTTTAATGCCATTTTTCAAGTCTTGTAGGTTTGTATACTCATCTGGAGAATGGCTGATTCCATTGACACTCGGCACAAACAGCAACGCTGTCGGACAATAGGTTCCAAACACCTGTGCATCATGACCTGCACCGCT
>JAPSHL010000181.1 GCA_031179905.1 Bacillus sp. (in: firmicutes)
CCGAAAGGCAGTGCAAGAGGAACAGCTATTTCATTTAATGCTTTCATCCTCTTTCTCGGAGCAAGTGCTGGACCAATTGTATCTGTACAGCTCTTAAAAACGGGAATGCTGACAGAATCTTTCATCATTTTAAGCGGGTTATTGTCGATTGGTCTTGGTGTATCCTTTTTACTACGCTCTGGTAGTGCCTTAAAAGGAAAAAAATAATAAACGAGGAGGCATGGGTATCCTGTCTCCTCGTTTATATTTTAGCCAGCGGTTTCCTTAAGCACAAAATTCGCCTTAACTGCGCCGATTTGTTCCTTTTTCGCGTTATATACAGGTGCTTCTGTATATTTAGACAGCTGCTTGTAGATTTGCTCATTGCCTACTCCTAGCTGCCTGAGCACTTCCATTGTGGCTACACTGACAGCACGTGTCCCTCCGTCTTCTACTTTAACTGCAATGCCAATTCCCTCCATAGTCAATCCGAGGCAGTGGACAGCTTCCGCTCCTGCTTTGGAAACTATCTGGTTTCCAAAAGCTTTCATTAAATCTGTGTCGAATCTTTTCGTGCCTCCAACCATCTCTGGATAATTTATCATCGCGTCCCTAATTCTTTGGAGGACTGCTGATTTTTGTTGATTTAGATGGTCTGGTTTGGCAAGCCTTGCATAGCACAGTGCTGCATTCTCTAAAGGTATTTGATGGACAGGTACCCCGCAGCCATCCACACTGATACGAATTCCCTCTTTAGGGTAGGAACATATTCCCTCGATTGCATCAAATATCCGCTGCTGTACAGGATGGGTAATCTCTCGGTAGGAAGCAATATCTTCCTTCATATGGACTGCTGTTGCCAGCATGCCAGAATGTTTGCCAGAACAGTTGCTGTATACAGGCGTAACATCCTTGCCTGCTTTTATTAGCTGTTTATAGCTTGCCATATCCCAAGGCGTATGTGTTCCACATTGGAGCGCATCTTCATTCAAGCCAAGCTTGTCCAGTATGTCGAGCACTGTATTGCGATGATAGCTTTCCCCGCTGTGCGAGGCACAGCTTAATGCAAGCTCTGAACCATCGTAAGCAAAGTGATCTGCTGCACCCGTTTCTATAAGGGGAATGGCCTGAAATGGCTTCATGGATGACCTGGGAAATGTCATTCTGTTCGGATCTCCATATGAATACAGCAATTTCCCTTCACTATTAACAACAGCTATATGGACTTCATGTGTGCTTTCGATATGAGTTCCTCTATACACTAAAATCGGTGGCTCCACCTGAATCACTCCTTCTAATTTTGTTATGTAGTGTCATTTTAATACAAGCTCACCTTTTTGGGCGAAATATTATAAAAATTCTTTTTTAGAATTTCTGCATCTTTCAACGGATTGAACGGATATTATTTTCGTATCATTGAAAGACTAAAAAAGCCATTAATAATGGCAGAATCATTAATCAGGAGGGATTTACTTGGCGATACTTGTAACCATTATCTACACATTTATCAGGCTTCGAACGAGATTAGATTTTTTACTAAATCACTCTGCCTATAAGCTGAACGGCTTTTTGAAGCTGTTTGCGGTTCCAAGTGTTTAAAGTTAAATCTGCCTAAAATGGAGAAAAGCCTTGTCAAACTAGTTTCATTAAACTAGCCTGGCAGGCTTTTTTTACATGGAATTATGATAAGCTTCTATCCTTTATTTGTTGACATATAGCCTCAATAAATGCCGCTGCTCGCTGCTCCTCACTTTTTTGACCACCAAACTTGCGGACATTTACAGTTCCTGCTTGTGCTTCCTTATCTCCTAATACAAGAATATAAGGAGTTTTTTGCAGCTGGGCATCCCGAATTTTATAGCCAAGCTTCTCTTCTCGCCTATCTATTGCAACTCTGATACCAGCTTGTTTCAGTGCCGATTGTACTTTTAAACAGTAATCCAAATGAACATGTGATACTGGTATGATTTCCACTTGGAGTGGTGCAAGCCAGACTGGAAAAGCTCCTTTGAAATGTTCAATTAAAATGCCAAAAAAACGGTCAAGACTTCCATAAATAGCCCTGTGAATCACAACAGGCCGAACCTTTTCATTGTTTTCATTTATATAGGCAAGATCGAACTTTTCTGGCATTTGAAAATCCAGCTGAATTGTCGCACATTGATGGCTTCTATTTAAAGCATCTTTAATATGAAAATCAATCTTTGGTCCATAAAATGCTCCATCACCCTCATTTATGACATAGTTGATGTTTAAGTTGTCGAGCACCTGCCCGAGAGCATGTTCTGACGCTTCCCAAAGACTGTCATCCCCTAAAGAATCCTCCGGCCTTGTTGACAGCTCTACTTTATATTCAAATCCAAATGTGCTATATACTTTATCAATCAGCGCAAAGATGTCTTTAATTTCAGCTTGTATTTGATCTTCCCGCACGAAAATATGGGCATCGTCTTGGCAAAATGTACGAACACGCAGCATTCCGTTCAATGCGCCGCTGTATTCATGGCGGTGAACTTGGCCGAACTCTGCAAGCCGGATCGGCAAATCTCGGTAGGAATATAGATTATCTTTGTAAATTAGCATATGACCAGGGCAATTCATCGGTTTCAGCGCAAAGGATTGATTGTCGACATTAGAGAAATACATATTATCTTTATAATGATCCCAGTGACCTGATTGTTCCCATAGTCTTTGATTCATCATAAAAGGTGTACGAACCTCTTCGTAGTCAGATTCTTGTTGCAGTTCTCTTGAGAATTTCTCCAGCTCATTTCGGATATGCTGCCCTTTAGGCAAATAAAACGGCATGCCTGGAGCTTCTTCAGAAAACATAAATAAGCCCAATTGTTTACCTAGTTTCCGGTGATCCCACTTTGCTGCCTCTTCCAAAAAGTTCATATAATCAGTTAAGTCCTGTTTAGAAGCAAACGCTGTTCCATATACACGCTGAAGTGGTTCATTCTGACTGTCTCCCTTCCAATAAGCTCCAGAAACATTTGTTAAGGCAAATGACTTCAACATCCCTGTTTGCGGGAGGTGAGGACCGCGGCAAAGATCCAGAAATTCGCCTTGCTTATAGATGGAAATTATCTCGTTACCAGTAATTTCCTTTAGCAACTTAAGCTTAAAGGATTCCTTTCTCTCTCGCCAAATTTTTTCTGCTTCCTCATAAGAAACTTCCAAGCGCTCAATCTGCAAATCCTCCTTGACGATTTTGAGCATTTCTGCCTCGATAGACGACAAGTCGGCAATCGATAACGGAATGTCGCTTTTTACATCATAATAGAAACCATTCTCAATTACTGGACCTGTCGCTAACTCAACAGAGGGATATAATCTTTTCAACGCTTGTGCCATTATATGAGCTGCAGTGTGGCGCAATACATCTAGCCCTTCCCGTGAATCAACTGTAATGATAGAAAGCTCGGCATCCTCCTCCAGTCGAGTAGCTAAATCAAATAGCTGTCCATTGACTTTTGCGGCGACAGCTTTCTTTCGCAGGCTTAAGCTAATATCTTCTGCAATATCCCCGAGCGTACTGCCTCTCATATATTCCTTCCATTTCCCATCTGGCAATTCTACCCTGATACTATTTTTCTTCATCTGTTAATCAGCTCCTATAAAAAAATTGTATAAAAAAACACACTCATCCCTCTGATAGGGACGAGCGTGTTTAAACCCGTGGTTCCACCCAATTTCCCGCAAAAAATCTTGCGGCTTATTGTGCTTTAACGCAGCATTAACGGCATTGGATACTTTATTTCCCCAACACAGCTCAAAGGTGGTAAATCACTTTCCTAAGCCGGGAAGATCTCAGCTCACACTTCCCTCTCTGTTTGACCGTAAAAATGATTCATGTCCTTTTCATCGCTTTTCTCTATAAAAAAAATAAGCACACTAATCCCTCCAAAAAAGGGACGAGTGTGCTTTAGACCCGTGGTTCCACCCAACTTCCCGCAAAACTTCTGCGGCTTATTGTGCTTTAACGCAGCTAACGTCACCTTTTTAAAAGGCGCGGCTCCCAGGTGGTAAATCATTTTCCTAAGCCGGGAAGATCTCAGCTCACACTTCCCTCTCTGTGGACCGTAAAAATGATTCATGTCCTTTTCATCGCTTTTCAATATAAAAAATAAGCACACTAATCCCTTAAACAAGGGACGAGTGTGCTTATACCCGTGGTTCCACCCAATTTCCCGCAAAAAATCTTGCGGCTTATTGTGCTTTAACGCAGCATTAACGGCATTGGATACTATATTTCCCCAACACAGCTCATAGGTGGTAAGATGTTAAATACGTTAGGAAGATTCCAGCTTACACTTCCCTCTCTGTCAACTATTTTAAACATCCCATGTCCTAATCTTCGCTTTAATAATTATTTTACATTTTAGTATATATTACCATAAGTTGCAATATTTATTTTATTATTACCTATCAATATTCTTTAATGTCCAACAGTTATTTCCAATTCCTCAACATACACCGCTGTACCCGTTATTTCTACATCAACTCCATTTTTCCCATTTGATATCTTTACTGATACAATGCCTGCACGATCCATCTCCAAGCCTTGCTCTATTACTAAATTCAATGGTTTCTTCGCCTTATTTTCAATAAAGGATGCATAGTAAGCACCCATAACTCCTGAAGCTGTACCTGTTACAGGATCTTCCACTGTTCCTGAAAACGGCGAAGAAAAGTGACGGGCATGCATATCGGCACCTTCAAGTTCTGTTTCTAGGCAAAAAGGATGCAAGGAGGCCTTTGGATTCTCTTTCAAAATTTCGGGGAACAATTGATTGTTCGGCTTCATCTTCTTAAATGCAGATATGCTCCTGACTGGGATAAGCAATGTCCATATTCCTGTACTGCCGTACATTATCGGCAGCTCTTCAGACAAATCATTTTCTGTCAAACCAATCGCCAAGGCTAACTGTTTCTGGGAACCTCGAAATTCCATAAACTTTGGCTGTGCTTGCTTCATTGTTATGTATATTCTTCCCGAATTTACTTTTAGTTTAATCGGCAAAATGCCAGCTTTTGTTTCTATTGTTAACTCATTTTTTGTCGGCAATAATCCTTGTTCATAAAGGCCGTATAGACAGGCAATCGTCCCATGTCCGCATAAATCCATTTCGTGGCCAGGTGTGAAGTATCGTATTTTCAGGTCCGCTTTATCAGAGCTGGCAATAAAAGCTGTTTCGTTAAAACCAACCTTGAAAGCAATTTCTTGCATTTCCGACTTGCTGAGGAAGTGTCCTTCAAAAACTACTCCTGCAGGATTACCTTTGTTCGGTTTTGTGCTGAATGCATCATAATGAAAAACCTTTACTGATTTCATTTTTACTCATCCCTTACAATAGTTTCCTTCATCTTCAAATACTTTCACTGCTTCATACTGGAAACCGACATATTCGTAATTTTGCTTTTTATACATTTCCCTTGGCGTATCCTCTCCATCTGCAAGCAGAATAACTGTCTTTTCAGGGAAGGACACCATCACGAATTGCTGCAGATGTGCAGCAATTCGTTTCCGCTGAAATTCCGGCAGCACAAATAATCCATCAATCTCGACTGTTTGTTCTTTTATGATTGCTTCCAATCCGCCCGCAGGAGCTCCATTGTAATAAGCTAAAACTTGCCAAATAGTAGGATCATGAAAATGACGTCTATTATTATCACGCTTAATTGCGGCAAACTCCGCACCGAAAAAAAGATCCTGCTGATAACTAACTGTTAAAAAATCGTCCAGCTGAGCTTCGCCAATATGGACGATTTCTATTTCCTTTCGCTTCTCCTCTTTTGGAAACTTCCACGGGTTTATTTTATACAACTCCATAAAGCCAATATCATATTTTTCATCGGAAAGATTGGCCCATAATTCCTCATCGATCTTTTCATTCGGTGGAAATACGAACTTTAAGTGTTTTTGTCCTCTGGCAAAATGATATTCCTGCAAATATTTTTCTGTATTGCTGAATTCCTTTAAATTGGGCATTCGCTTAAAAGCAATGAGATTGCTGTCATAACGAATGAGCATTCTTGCATCATGATAATGTCGGAACATATCTGTATCAAGAACGATTAATCCTTCTTTATAGATGTCCCTATAAGTAACTTCCATCAAACTCCTGCACCTCCCTATGTAGAATCCTCCATTAAATATACAATTTCTGTAAAAAAACTAATATTTCAGATGCTATGTGTAATAATAAAAAACAAAGCGGAATTAAAACAAAAGAATGTATCTTTCATATAATCCAAATCATCATAATGACTTTTTTAATCGGAGGCTCTTGCAATATTAACCAATTTTAAAAAAGGAAGCAGGCTGATCCTAAATTGAATAAGGTAACACTGGAAAGACTGTTATGGTCAATTGCTTTTCCTGGCTTTGGCCAGCTGCTCAATCACAAGTACTTAAAATCGCTGCTTTTCATATTGATGGAAATGGTTATTAATAACCAATCCAATTTTAATCTTGCGATTATTTCGAGCTTCAATGGCAATATTGACAAAGCAACCGAATATATTAACTTTCAATGGCTGATGTTTTATCCATGCCTGTATTTTTTTGCGATGTGGGATGCTGTAAGAGATACCAATGAGGATGGGGAGACTCCTCTGTATTCATTTCTTCCCTATTTATCATGTGCCATCTTTGTTACAATTGGACTTATTTATTCGCAAAAATGGAATTTGTTCGGTGTTTTAATTGGACCCATCTTTATGCCAATCCTCTGTGTCATACCTGGTGCCGCAGTTGGACTTGCTATTAAAAACTGGCTGTTGAAAAACAGTAGCAACCCGTAAAAAGAATGCTGCCGCAAAACCTAGCCGCATTCTTTTTTGTTTTTACACGATTAGATTTAGCCTTGCTGAATCAACTATTGTATAAGTAATGTAAGTTATTTCCTTAATATTATTTTATCATAAAATTAACAATTATTAATCTATTAAAAATAACCCTGTCAGTTAATCTAACAGGGCAGCAGCTGGAATATTTCGAGTGGTAATTTAGATTTCACCACGGTAACGTCCATATAAGTAATCATCCCTTGCATCCGTTCCACCGTATTACAGGCAGCTGCAGATCTCTCTATTCTTATATCCATAAGCCGCAGAATATCGCGGGCAAGACCCG
>JAPSHL010000182.1 GCA_031179905.1 Bacillus sp. (in: firmicutes)
AAAAAAAAAACATCAATTAACCTGTTTACTAAAAAAATGAGCAATACTAAAAAAGTGCAAATATTGATTGCAAAATAAGGTTACTTATATGAAGATAAAGAAAATTATCCGCAAACTGCTTTAAAAGAAATAATAGTAGCACTATGTTTTTATCAACTTAATATTGGTTATATACGTTACAAAATAGATAGAAAGGCAATTCACAAAATAGTTCTATGTTACTTGTATTTGATTTGTTTAGAAATACAAGTGAACTAAAAACATATAAATAAAAGAGCTGTATCCCACATAATTATATAACGACCACATTGACAGGAGGTATCATGCTTATCGACATCGACTTCTTAGTAAAATTAGGAATATCAACAGGACTTGGCTTGATCATCGGTTTAGAAAGAGAAATAAAAAGAAAGCCTGTTGGCTTAAAGACAAGTCTTGTAATCAGCATTGTGAGCTGCCTGCTAACCATTGTCTCAATAGAAGCAGCATATAAGTTTCCAGGGAGCGAGTTTGTTAACATTACAATGGATCCCCTCCGCCTTCCTGCACAAATCGTGTCAGGCATCGGCTTTTTAGGAGCCGGGGTGATACTGAGAAGAGGAAATGACAGCATATCCGGGCTGACTACAGCAGCTCTAATTTGGGGTGCCGGCGGAATCGGTATTGCAGTTGGAGCTGGCTATTATATAGAAGCAATTGCAGGTGTTACCCTCTTATTAGTAAGTGTAAAGTTTGTCCCTTTCTTTATGAGCCTTGTCGGTCCTAGACAATTAAGGGAGAAAGAAATAAAAGTTAAGCTTAAAGCAACTGAAAAAGAGGATGTTGCAACTATTATCTCAGCCATCCGCCAATTAAAAGCAGGCATAAAAAACTTGCGCATAAAAGACTTGGAAACAGGCGAACATTCTATTAACTTAATTTTAATTGTTGATCAAAAAAGAGAGTTAACAGAATTTTATAAGGAAATATCCGGTATTAATGGTGTAAGGGAAATTGAAATAGAAAGCTTAAATTGAACATACTTTCTATAAAGAAGGAGGACGAAGATAATTCCCCCTCCTTCCATTTCTTGCTTTTTCATGTTTGGTCATTGCAATCCTTCTGAAAATATGTATAATATAATTTATCATCAACTAACATGGGGGCTTAGCTCAGCTGGGAGAGCGCTTGCATGGCATGCAAGAGGTCGTCGGTTCGATCCCGATAGTCTCCACTTAAAATACATCCATTTAAAAGACATTTGCCCTGATGGCATTTGTCTTTTTTTTTACGTTTTCCCCCCCCCTTATTAGTTTATTGTAATTCCCTCTAAGACCCCAGTTTGTATATTATTTGAATATCAAAAAATTCTAAATAAACACGGTGTAAATTTTTTTTATATTTTGTCGGATTTTATGGATTATTTGTCGTACATTCTGTATAATCATGCTTATTGAATTTTTTCAATAAGTTATAAGGAGGTTTTTCATTTTGGGTAAAGCATTAATTATTGGTGCTGGCGGTGTAGCAAGTGTTGTTGCACATAAATGCTGCCAAGTACCTGATGTATTCGAAGAGATTTGTATTGCAAGCAGAACACTTTCAAAATGTGAAGCGCTTAAAAATAAATTAGACGGCGGCAAAACGAAGGTTTCTATTGCCCAAGTCGATGCAGATAAAACTGAAGAAGTAATTGAATTGATCAACAGCTTCAAACCAGATGTTGTAATCAACGTAGCATTGCCATACCAAGACTTGACAATCATGGATGCATGTCTTGCGACTGGTGTGCATTATCTTGATACAGCTAACTACGAGCCACCTGAAACTGCTAAGTTTGAATACAAATGGCAATGGGATTATAAGCAAAAATTCGAAGAAGCTGGCTTAACAGCACTATTAGGCAGCGGATTTGATCCAGGAGTTACTGGTGTATTTACTGCTTATGCACAAAAACATCATTTTGATGAAATTCATTATATTGATATCGTTGATGCTAACGGTGGAGATCACGGGTATCCATTCGCAACTAACTTCAACCCTGAAATTAATATTCGCGAAATTACTGCAAATGGCCGCTATTTCGAAAACGGCGAGTGGATCGAAACTGCACCACTTTCGGAAAAGAGAGAGTATGATTTAGCAGAAGTCGGACCTAAAAACATTTACTTGCTATACCATGAAGAATTGGAATCATTAGCTGTAAATATTAAAGGCGTGAAAAGAATCAGATTCTGGATGACATTCTCCGACAACTACTTGAACCACCTTAAAGTTCTCGAAAATGTAGGCATGACATCTATCGAACCTATTAATTATGAGGGCAAAGAAATCATTCCTTTACAGTTCTTGAAAGAATTGCTTCCAGATCCAGCTTCATTAGGACCTAGAACAAAAGGAAAAACAAATATTGGCTGTATTATCCAAGGTATAAAAGACGGCAAGCCAAAAACTTATTATGTATACAATGTATGTGACCACCAAGAGTGCTATAGAGAAGTGGGCTCACAAGCAATTTCATATACAACAGGTGTTCCAGCGATGATTGGTGCAATGCTTATCATTAAAGGACAATGGAAAAAGCCAGGCGTGTACAATGTAGAAGAATTCGATCCAGATCCATTTATGGATGCATTGAATAAATACGGACTGCCATGGCAGGAGAACTTCTCTCCAACTCTTATAGATTGAGAGGATAGAAATGAAAAATATTGAATTTGATAAAGTACCATCTCCTTGTTATGTAGTGGACGAGCGTCTGCTTAAGAAAAATCTGGAGACATTGAACTATGTTCAAGAAAAAACAGGTGCTAAAATTCTCCTTGCATTAAAAGGATTTTCCATGCATTCTGTATTTCCCCTTGTTTCAAAATACCTAACAGGAGTAACTTCTAGCTCATTATTTGAAGCTAGATTAGGTTTTGAAAAAATGGGAAAAGAAGTTCATTCCTATGCACCAGCATATGTAGACAGCGAGTTTGATGAACTGATGTCATACACGGACCATATTGTCTTCAATTCCTTTGCACAATGGGACCGTTTCAAAGATAAAGTAAGAAATGCTGACAAAAAAATTGATGTTGGAATTCGCATCAATCCAGAGTACTCTGAGATTGAAACAGAACTTTATAACCCTTGTGCACCTTACTCTAGATTCGGTGTTACATTGGATAACTTCGATGCAGATCGGCTTGAGGAAATTGACGGCCTTCACTTTCACACAATGTGTGAGCAAAACTCTGACACTTTAAAGAGAACACTTAAAATAGTTGACGAGAAGTTTGGCGAACACATTAAAAAGGTAAAATGGCTGAATCTTGGCGGCGGTCATCATATTACAAGACCAGATTATGATATTGAAACATTAATTGAATGTATTCTTTACTTGAAAGAGAAATATGATGTTGAAGTCTATCTAGAGCCTGGAGAAGCAATTGCCCTTAATACTGGGTACTTAGTAAGCACAGTGCTTGATGTTATGAAAAATGGAATGGATATAGCGATACTTGATACGTCAGCAACATGTCACATGCCTGATGTTTTGGAAATGCCATATAGACCTAATATCATCGGTGCCGGCATGCCTGGTGAAAATGAGTACACATACAGACTTGGCGGAATGACTTGTCTTTCTGGAGATGTCATCGGTGACTACTCCTTTAAAGAGCCGCTAAAGCCTGGTGATAAAATCGTATTTTGTGATATGGCCCATTATACAATGGTAAAAAATCATATGTTTAATGGTGTAAACCTTCCTTCTATCGCTTCCTTTAACGAAGAAGAAGGTCTTAAAGTTGTAAGACAATTTAAGTTTGAGGATTACAGCAATCGTCTTTCATAAGAAATACTCCCCTTCTCCAATGGAGAAGGGGTTTTTTATGCATATTCCTTTTGGAAAAGGGTATTTGGAAAGAAAAATACTAAAAAGAGGAATAGGAGATGACAGAAAATGAACCGTATGGAAAATAAAGTAGCTGTCATAACAGGAGGCGCCTCTGGTATTGGAAAAGCATCTGCCCTTCGTTTAGCAAGAGAAGGGGCTAAAATTAGCATTCTCGACACAAATCAAGAAAGGGGCATTGCAGCCATAAACGAGATTGCAGATGTGGGAGGCGAAGCCATCTTCTTTCAAGTCGATATAACAGATGAAGAACAGGTAGCAAACGCAATGAAAGAAACCTCTAACAGATGGGGACAAATCACCACTCTCCTTGCAAACGCTGGTATTGTCGGAACATTATCACCTATCGAGCATTTTTCAACAAAGGATTGGGCTACTACCATTCATAACAATGTCGTTGGAACATTCGAAACTGTTAAGCAAGCTATTCCATATATGAAAAATAATGGAGGAACTATTACTGTTATTAGCTCTGTTAGTGGTAACCGCCGATTTGCTCAAAAGGGTTTTTCTGCCTATAGTACGTCTAAAGCAGCTATTGCAGCCTTTGCTAAAATGGCAGCAATAGAGTTGGCACCATATAAAATACGCGTTAATGCCATTTGTCCGGGCACAATTAATACAAATATCTTTGAATCAATCAATAAATCCAATCATCCTGACGAGATAGAGTTTCCATTTGGCATTCCTGAAGAGGGAATCCCTTTGAAATCAGAGGGAGGAAAACCAGAAGAAGTCGCAAATTTATTTCTATTCTTAGCATCAGATGAAGCCTCACATCTTACAGGAACGGAAATTTATGTAGATGGTGCAGAAACATTAATAAAAGGTTAACAGGAGGTTTAATATGCCTTATAAAAATGTGAAAGAGCTGCCAGAAGCAGTCAAGAATCACCTGCCTCATCATGCTCAGGAGATTTTCAAAGAAGCATTTAATGCTTCCTTAAAAGAATACAAATATGAGGAAACAGCCTTTAAAGTTGCTTGGAGCGCGGTTAAAAACAAGTACTATAAAAATAAAGATGGCAATTGGACAGCAATGAATTAAAATAAGACATCAGCTACTAGCTTATGCTGTTGCTGATGTCTTAATATTAGCTGTTTGTGAGTTTTCCTTCTGTTGATACTTGCCATTCGAAGCCATATTTATCCTCAACTTGCCCGTATAAAGGGCTCCAAAATGTTTCCTGCAGCGGCATTTTTACTTTGCCGCCGTCTTGTAATGCAGCAAACACTTTTTTTGTGTCCTCAGAATCTGTCAAGATGATAGCAGTAGTGATATTGGAGCCTATCGTGTATGGCATTCCTGGAAATGTGTCAGAGAGCATTAAGTCCATATTGCCAACTTTCAACTGTGCATTTAACACGCGGTCTTTTGCCTCTTCCGGAATAGGCATCTCGGGGTTTGGTGGCATGTCTCCAAAAAGCTGGATATTTATTACCTCTGCCTTTAGAGCATTTTTATAAAATTCTACGGCTTCTTTTCCATTTCCGTTAAAAACAAAATAAGGGTACATGGATTTAATCATTTTCCCACTCCTTCTTCCCATAATAATGACTAATATTCTCTCTTTACTCGCAAAATCCTCCTGATGAAACAACAAAAGTTAGACCTCTAAAGAATAGAGGTCTAAAGGTCAGTACTTTATTGATAACCATTTTCTCGATCTGCAGCTTCATCTTTTACTTCTTCTCTAAATGCATTGATTGATTCTTCTCTTCTTTTGTTTTTAGCTTCTATATTAGCTTTTTCTTCTGACCCTGCAAATGCCATTGTCTCTTCAGACTTTTCAATATTATCTAGTGTATTTTCAATCATATCTTGTAATTTCTCTACATTATCTAATCTGTTATCTGGATTTGGACGATTATTTGTCATGTCTTTTCCTCCTGTAATTTAAAATACTATAGTATTTTGTTTATTTCTTGTTTTTTTATACACAAGAGAAATATGTTAATCGTGTTTAATCTTCCTCCCTATATTATGGAGGCTTCAGATTATCTGCTTATACTTAAAACATAATAAAATGGAAAAACTCAAATATCTTTCCTTTTCTCAGCTTATTCTAGGGAGTGTAATTGTCACACATGTTCCCCAGCCTTCTTTGCTTTTAACAGACATTCGGCCGTCATTTTCCTGTAATAGTCGTTTGCATACGGATAAGCCAATGCCATTTCCTTTTTCCTTACTTGTATAATAGGGTTCCCAAATCTGGTTAAGCAGCTCCTTATTGATGCCTTCTCCATTATCTATAACCCGGACGCGGACAACATCCTTTTTACTGTCAATAATCATCTTGACTTTCCCGCTTCCCTCATGGATAGCTTCAAGACTGTTTTTCAGAATATTGATGATTACCTGCACAAAATGAGATTTCCCCATAGAAATAAAGGGAGATGTATCTTGTCTGTCCTCTAAAATAATTTCCTTGTTCTGTTCAATTGCTAATGCCTGAAATAGGAGCTTTATATTTTGCAATTCATCACTCGGAAGAATGATTAACGTTTCATTTTTTACTGCCGCTTTAGCTTCAGGCTTGCCAAGAATAAGCATTTCCTTTAAAACATGATTTATTCGGTCTATTTCTTCCAATAGAATATCTTCAAAACCTGTTTTATCGCTTTTTTCTTTTAAAAGCTGGATAAAGCCTCTTATTGTAGTTAATGGGTTCCTAATTTCATGAGCAACACTTGCAGCCATTTCTCCAACAACTTTCAACTTTTCAGAGGAGATGATCAACTGCTCGCTTCTTTTTTGCTCAGTTATATCCATTCCAAAATAAATCGTGCGTTTATTTTCATTATTATAGTAAAGCTCTTTTTTGTCCCATAAAATATAATGGATCTTCCCATTAACATCCATGTATTTTTGTGGCTTTAGCGTTTCCATACTGATCTCTTGCAATATTCTAGAAATCGGTTTACCAAGCAAATCACTGTCGTACTTATTTAATAACTTACATAATGAATCATTTATTTTAATGATTGTATAGCCATCTATTACTACCAAATAATTCGGGTTTAAATTCATAATTGCTTCAAGCTGTTCACTCTGCTTCAGCAAATCTCCGTTCATTCCATTAATTCTGTGTGATTGCATTTGAAAAAAGCCGATTAATAATATAATTGCAGCAAAAATTGAATTAAAACTAGAGTAATACAACGGAATGAAAGCAAAACCGCTTAAGCTGCCGTTAATGAATATAAGAAGAGCAGCAGTTACCAACTTAATATAGA
>JAPSHL010000367.1 GCA_031179905.1 Bacillus sp. (in: firmicutes)
AAGCCTTGAAGCAGAGCTTGGAACGCCGTTGTTTGAACGACTCGGCAAGCGGATTATTCTGACGGAATCAGGAAAGAAATACAAGCAATATGCAGATGAGATAATCAGACTCTCAGAAGAGGCACAATTATCCATTAATGAAAAAGCATGGACAGGCAAAATTGTCATTGGTGCTCAAGAAAGCCAATGCACTTACCGGCTTCCGCCTATTTTAAAGGCTTTTAAACAGAAATACCCTGAGGTGAGGGTTATTTTCAAGCCTGCTCATTCTGATGAACAAGCCAGAGAAGGACTTCTAAAAGGTGAATTGGACGCAGCTTTCATTACAGATATTTCAAGAAAGGATGCTTATCTGCATACAGTTCGGCTGTTGCAGGAGGATATGGTACTGTTTGTCTCCTCCGATCACCCACTTGCCCAGGTGCGAGCTGTCTCCCCAGAGGAATTAGCGAAGGAAACCCTTCTGCTGACAGAGGAAGGCTGCTCTTATCGGACTGCATTTGAAGAAACACTTGCTCTTTCAGGAA
This sequence comes from Bacillus sp. (in: firmicutes), assembly GCA_031179905.1. Taxonomy (GTDB): domain Bacteria; phylum Bacillota; class Bacilli; order Bacillales; family Cytobacillaceae; genus Niallia. The sequence goes on from JAPSHL010000367.1 coordinate 528, forward strand.
ATTACGCCCGCTCCAAGGTAGAGTTTTCCAGCATTGAAGCATTAAAGCAATGTGCTCTTTTAGGGATGGGTGCGGCCATCCTGCCTTTAATGGCAATTCATAAAGAAGCTGAATCTGGTTTAATCAAAAGTCTGGATTGGGGACATAGCCTTCCTACTATTTATACAAATCTTGCCTGGCATAAAGATAAGCATCTCTCACCGCTGCTGAAAGATTTTATAAATATAAGCTCTAACATCTATCTGTCGGGAACTGGCATATTGGCGACTTGATTTATTGCCAATACGCTGTTCCTAACCCTGTTCAACCGAGCATGTATTTCGATTTAAGAAGACCGACATGATGCCGCTCATGACCAGCAATAATATAAGCGATAGAGTTTACTGTGAATTCCCCATTGTTGGCAAAGCCTGTTTTCGTCCAAGCTCCTTCAGGCAGCCCCTTTAACAAAGCAACCGTGGCAGCTCTCACAACAGTCCATTCAGATAAAAGATCGGCTATCGTCCTGGTTGAATAGAAAGACTCTTCCACATACTTTTCATCATCATAGCCAGCAAGCGGTGTTTGATCTCCCCTTGCCATGCGCAAAATCCGATAGTTCATAATCCTTTCCGTATCCATCACATGGCCAACGACCTCAAGCACATTCCATTTTCCCTCTGCATAACGGAAATCAGCCTGCTCCTTTGTAATGTCAGCAAGCAGCTTCTTCGTGTCATTAAGCTGACTTTCAATGATTTCAACGATGTCTCCCTCTGGCACAAGGTTTACATAATTTCGGTAGTGCTCAGGGTATTCTGTAATGGCTGGTTTCATCTTTGTCACTCCTTTTTTTAGTGTCTCTTATTTGATTCTGCTTTATTTCAGTTTTTCCTTCCTAACTAATATAGGAACACTAACTTCACTATCATATTTCAATCATTTCTTCTAGTAATATAGAAAATAGAGTGGCAGTAAGGGTTATGAGCAAGATGAATAGATTAGATTTTAACTAAATATAACGCTTTAGATTTCACTAATTTTCTCAGTTCAGTCTTCCTACATTTTTTAAGCATTGTGCATTAAGATATTATAAAAAAGATAATATCAAGTACTATACAGTTATATATGCTAAAAAGTCAGCTTTCTGTAGTATCGTAATCTTAAATAATTATGAGGTAATTTAAGGAGGCATTACAATTGAAACGAGTGGATGTTGTCTATGTTTTGCTGTTTGATGACGAAAAAAAACATATTGTAATGGTGCAAAACAGCGGCAGCAATGGTCCATATTGGACACTGCCAGGCGGGGCTGTTGAACAGGGCGAAACAC
>JAPSHL010000183.1 GCA_031179905.1 Bacillus sp. (in: firmicutes)
TGCTGTACTACAAATGGGAGCTGGTGCGGATATGAAATACATTTAAGGAACGTTTGGGGCATGGAAGTATAAGTATTACCTCTGATGTTTATTCCCACATCAGTAAGAAGATTGATATAGATTGAATGAACAAATTTGAGGAACATATGAAAAATGTACTTGAATAAACTTGTTAAAACAAAATCGGGCAATAATCGGGCATTTATATAATCACTTAAAATGACACTTATTTACCCGGAATAAAAAAAGCCCCAACGCTTACAGCGTCAAGGCTTCTCCTCTTAATACATTTCCATGTATTGATCTCTTTCCCATGGATGCACTTGTGTGCGGAACATATCCCACTCAATTTCTTTTGCTTCTACAAAGTGGACGAAAATGTGCTCTCCTAAAGCGTCAATCATTGTTGGATTTTGCTTTAGTTCTGCTAATGCGTCCGCAAGTGTTGATGGCAGATCAACGATGCCTTCTGCAAGGCGTTCTTCTTTGCTCATGATGTAAATGTTGCGGTCTACTGGTGCTGGCGGAGTCAATTCGTTTTTGATTCCGTCAAGTCCAGCTGTAAGCAATGCTGCCATAGCTAGGTATGGGTTAGCTGCCGGGTCTACGCTGCGCACTTCTACGCGTGTGCTTAGGCCGCGGGATGCTGGAATTCGCATTAATGGTGAACGGTTGCGTGCAGACCATGCAACGTAGCATGGTGCTTCGTAGCCAGGTACTAAGCGCTTGTAAGAGTTTACAGTCGGGTTAGTGATAGCTGTGAAGCTTGTTGCATGCTTAACGATACCAGCGATGAATTGAAGAGCTGTTTCGCTCATTTCAAGCTCTGTATTTTGATCGTAGAATGCATTTACCCCATTTTTGAATAGAGAAAGGTTACAGTGCATTCCTGATCCGTTTACGCCGAACAATGGTTTTGGCATGAATGTTGCATGCAATCCGTGCTTGCGTGCAATTGTTTTTACAACCAATTTAAATGTTTGGATTTGGTCACATGCTGTGATTGCATCCGCATATTTGAAATCGATTTCGTGTTGTCCTGGAGCTACTTCATGGTGAGATGCTTCGATTTCGAAGCCCATTTCTTCAAGCTCAAGCACGATATCGCGGCGGCAGTTTTCGCCAAGGTCTGTTGGCGCAAGGTCGAAATAGCCTCCATTATCGTTCAGTTCAAGGGATGGTTGCCCCTTTTCATCCAATTTAAACAGGAAGAATTCTGGTTCAGGCCCTAAGTTGAAATCAGTAAAGCCGAGGGCTTCCATTTCTTTAAGTACGCGGCGCAAGTTGTTGCGCGGGTCCCCTTCGAATGGTGTACCGTCTGGATTGTAAATATCACAGATAAGTCGTGCAACTTTGCCTTTTTCTGCTGTCCATGGGAAAACAACCCATGTGTTCAAATCTGGATACAGATACATATCTGATTCTTCGATTCTTACAAATCCTTCGATGGAAGAGCCATCAAACATCATTTTGTTGTCCAGAGCTTTATCAAGCTGACTGATCGGAATTTCAACATTTTTGATTGTTCCTAAAATATCCGTAAATTGAAGTCGAATGAATTTTACATTGCTTTCTTCTGCAAAACGTTTGATATCCTCTTTCGTATAGTTCTTTGCCACGGCTATTTCCTCCTCTTAAGTCCCTTTAATATCTATCTCTGAAAAAATCGAGATCCTCCCTGTCCCATTGAATTGCCGCCATTATTAAAACGTCCAGCATTCAACAGCTCCTTGCGCAGCAACTTGCGCAAGTCTTCATCTGTAAGCTCTCTGCGAGCCTTTTCTGCTTCTTTCTTTACATCTTCTGTTAGAACTTGCTTCTCCTTCACTGAGAATATTTGTTTAATCCCAGCGAGGTTAACACCTTGATCGATTAGATCCTTAATTTCCAATAGTTTGTCAATATCCGTTAAGGAAAAAAGTCTTCTGTTGCCATCCGTTCTTGCTGGAGCAATTAATTCGTGTTCTTCATAGTAGCGAATTTGTCGAGCGGATAGCTCCGTTAACTGCATGACAATACTAATTGGGAATAGAGGCATCGACCGACGAATTTGACTACCAGACATAGCGATTCGGCTCCTTTAGTTTAAATTTACCCAATTTCATTATAGTTTTCGAGAGATTTATTGTCAACAAATGTTACAATTTCTAACCTTTGGATACAGTTATTTTTTTCAAATTGTAAGTAGCTTTTGTTCCAGCAGCCTGTTTACCGCCATACAAACAGCGATTTTCACATGTGAATAGGTCAATCCGCCTTGTACATAAGCAACATAAGGCGGCCTGATTGGACCGTCTGCCGTAAGCTCAATGCTTGCACCTTGAATGAAGGTTCCTGCTGCCATGATAACATCATCTTCATACCCTGGCATATAGTTAGGGTATGGCGTGACATGGGAGTTTACAGGTGATGCGTACTGTACTGCCTGGCAGAATGCGACCATCTTATCCTTGTCATCGAATTGCACAGCTTGAATTAAGTCTGTTCGCGGCACATTCCATTTTGGTGACGAATTCATGCCGAGCTTCTCAAGCATCGCAGCAGTAAAGACAGCACCCTTCAAGCTTTGGCCGACAACATGGGGCGCAAGGAAAAACCCTTGATACATTTCCTGAAGGCTGTAAAGGGAGGCTCCAGCTTCTGCTCCGATTCCCGGCGATGTCATTCGGTATGAGCAAGCTTCTACAAACTTCTCTTTTCCGACGATATAGCCGCCTGTCTTGGCGATACCGCCGCCAGGGTTTTTAATTAGTGAACCTGCCATCAAGTCTGCACCAACATGGCATGGTTCTAGTGCTTCCACAAATTCACCGTAGCAATTGTCAACAAATACGACAACATCTGATTTAAGCTCTTTTACAAAATCAATCATTTCTTTGATTTCTGCAATCGTGAATGATGGTCTTGTCGCATAGCCTTTTGAACGCTGAATGCCGATCATCTTTGTATTGCTTTTAATACTTGATGCAATTTTTTCGAAATCCGGACGGCCGTCCTCTTTTAAGTCGACACTGTTATATGAAATTCCGAATTCCTTCAGTGAACCTCTGCCGTTCCCTCTGATTCCGACGATTTCCTCTAATGTATCATACGGTTTTCCTGTTATATAAAGGAGTTCATCCCCAGGGCGAAGCACTCCAAATAAAGCTATGCTGATTGCATGCGTGCCAGAAATGATTTGCGGGCGGACAAGACCTGCCTCTCCGCCGAACACTTCTGCATAGATTTTTTCAAGTGTGTCTCTGCCAAGATCATCGTAACCGTATCCTGTGGACGGGATGAAATGGGATTCACTGACTCTGTTGTTTTGGAAGCTTTGCAAAACTCTAAATTGATTTTCGTCAATGCGCTCATCGATTTTTTTATGAACTTCCTTCACTTGTTCTTCTACCTCTCCGACAAGTACTCGGAGTTTATCACCAAATGTTAATTGATCGTACATATTGTTCTCCTATCGTGTTGCTTTATAAGCTTGTAGCTGTCCTGAAAGACTGCTGTCATGCAAACAATAACCTTTACATGAGTATTGCTGCTCTTCCTCTTCAAAGGCAAGACTTCTCAGGATAGTCTCATTTTTCAGCTGTGCCAGAAGCTTACCGTTGCTTGCTGGAACGACAACTTCATAATATTCCATATTCTTAATCATTGTGTCTTCAATTTTCTGCTTTAGCGTCATTCTGTCGTCAGCATTTAATGCACTTATCTCAATACTGTCAAGCTTCGAGCTCGGCACAAAATCTGCGTGTACGAGATCGCGTTTATTATAAACCGTGATTTGTGGTATTGCTGGGATTTCCAAGTCTGAAAGCAGTTTATGCACTGTCTCTTCATGCTGATAATATTCCTCGTTTGACATGTCGACAACATGGAGCAGCAAATCTGCTTCTCGCACTTCTTCTAAAGTGGAGCGGAACGCAGCAACGAGCGTTGTCGGCAAATCTTGGATGAATCCAACTGTATCTGTAATAAGAGCGCTGAACCCGCTCGGCAAGATTAACTTTCTTGTCATTGGATCCAATGTCGCAAACAGTATGTTCTCTTCAAAGGAATCTGCTTCCGCCACCCTGTTAAACAGGGTTGATTTACCGGCATTCGTATAGCCGACCAGGGCAATCTGGAATGCTCTGTTGCGCTTTCTTCTTTCTCTGTATCTGTCACGGTGCTCGACAATGACGTTTAATTGGCTTTTAATGTCATCGATTCTGCGGCGAATATGACGTCTGTCTGATTCAAGCTTTGTTTCACCTGGGCCTCTTGTTCCGATGCCGGCACCAAGTCTGGAAAGCTGGAGTCCTTGTCCGCCAAGGCGCGGCAGCAGATATTGCAGCTGTGCGAGTTCAACCTGAAGCTTACCTTCTTTTGAACGGGCTCTGCCTGCGAAAATGTCCAAAATCAATTGGGTTCTGTCTATGATACGTGCTTCGATGTTTTTTGAAAGATTGCGGACTTGGCTTGGTGACAGTTCATCATTGAAAATGATGATATCTGCATCCAGCTCCTCAGCCAATGTCTCCAATTCTTCGACCTTACCTTTACCTATGTATGTTGAAGGATGTATCCTGTCTCGATTTTGTGTCAAGGAAGCAACAACTTCACCGTGTGCGGTTTCCGTCAAGGAAGCGAGTTCTTCCATTGAATATTCAAATCTTGCTGTGTCATCTGTTGTTTGACAGCCAACAAGAATTACTTTTTCTGTTGATTCTTTTGTTTCGTTCAAAAGAAAACCCTCTTTCTACCTTTTATGATTATTATAGCAAAAATAACGCTTACTTTCTTGTCCTGCAACTAGTAGTATGCGATCATTTCCCCTTTAATAAACACACTTCGTCACTCACATTCCTTTACAGTAGCATATTACTTATAAGAAAAACAGCATTTTTTCATGACCTAACCATTCCTATTAAAAAAGACAAAAAAATACGAAATCACACACAACAAAAACAGGAACACCAAGGTATCCTGTTCCTGTTTCGACCTTGTTTAAAAGCCGTTATTCATTGTCGGTATCTCTTCCTTTTGCAGTGTGGCCCCTTCATAAACAAGATCATTGCTTCTTAATGTCATCAGTTCATGTTTGTCATAGTTACCTTGCATAAGCAAGCGCATGCTTTGAGCACGGATAGACTTTTCCAAAACATTACGGATATACCTGCCGTTCGAAAAGCTTCGCACATTTTGCACTGTTCGTACATATGTCAAATGTGCCTTCAACGATTTTTCTGCTTCGTGGCTCAATGTATACTCTCGCTCAATTAGCATCCTTTTGCCAATTTCCATCAACTGGTCTGTTGAGTAATCTGGAAAATCTATGACAAGGGGAAAACGAGAGTGAAGTCCAGGGTTTAATGATAAAAAGAAATCCATTTCCCTCGAGTACCCTGCCAGAATAAGGATAAATTCATGCTGCTTATCTTCCATATGCTTAACAAGTGTATCAATCGCTTCCTTGCCAAAATCCTTTTCTCCGCCTCTTCCTAAGGAGTAAGCTTCATCAATAAACAAAATTCCGCCAAGTGCTTTTTTTACGAGGTCTCTTGTCTTTTGGGCGGTATGACCGATGTATTCTCCAACAAGATCAGCTCGTTCTGCTTCAATTAAATGTCCCTTTGATAAGACATTCATCTTTTGAAACAATTTTCCGATTAAGCGTGCGACTGTGGTTTTACCGGTGCCAGGATTTCCTTTGAACATCATATGAAGAGCTTGTTTGCCAGCCTTCAGTCCATGCTCCTCCCTTTTTTTGTTTACATATATCCAGGCATATATTTCTTTGATCATCTTTTTCATTTCATCCATGCCTACAAGACTGCTAAGCTCTTCTTCTATTTCCTTAAGTGCGCTATGCTCACTTGTCATTTTTTTTGGAATTGATTCAGCTTCTGGCAGTTCCTTTGGAAGAACCTTCTTTTTCTGCGAATTGATCACAACACTTATCTGTCCATTATTCTTCATCCGGATCGGATGCTCCAAAAGCCACACCTCCTAACGTGGATATACCTAAAACGGTATAAGGCATGTTCGCCTGTTTCTTTTTCTCCATAAGTAATATATATTCATGAACTTACTCATTCATTAGTGAAATTTTTAGATATTTACTGAGTCAAAGCAAAAATCGAAAAAATACTCATTTGATTGGAACGGTCAGGAAGGAGACAGCAGGGGCCCTTACATGAGCATGAAGTGATGCTTTTCTATGCCCGCCCCAGTGCTTGGAAGTGAAAAGCAATCGCCCTCTGATTTTAAAAAAACACAAAAAAAATTCCAGGCTTTACGCCTGGAATTTTTTTATGCTTGTGTACCTTCCAAATCAATCTGAACATTCTTTTGCGGTGCAAAAGTTGAAATAGCATGTTTGTATACTAACTGTTGCTTTCCTTCAGATTCAAATAAAACTGTAAAATTGTCGAAGCCTTTTATAAGTCCGCGAATTTGGAAACCATTTAGTAAAAAAACTGTTACATTAGTACCATCTTTACGTAATTGATTTAAAAATTGATCTTGGATATTTACTGATTGCTTCATGAAAATCCTCCTCTTTTCTCTCTGCTATTATGTATTCGATTATTTCTTTAGCATTCCTTCTACATAGTGCGAAATTTCCATTATTTTTTTAGAAATGTCATTTGTAATGACACTATCTGTCATATCAAACCATTTTACACTCATTTTATTGCGAAACCAAGTCAATTGCCTTTTGGCATATCTTCTTGAATTTTGCTTTAACTCAGCGATTGCTTCATCCAATGTTGATCTATCATCTAAGTACTTATAAATTTCCTTATATCCGATCGCTTGAATTGATTGGCACTCCTTTAGGCCCGCATCATAAAAATGCTTCACCTCAGCGAGCAGACCTTCTGCCATCATTTTGTCAACGCGGCTGTTAATTCTTTCATATAAAAGCTCCCTATCCATTGTTAGGCCAATTATGGCTGCATCATAGAGCATTTCTGGGCTTTGGTTTTCTTGAAGTTCCGACACAGGCTTGCCTGTAACATGGTAAACTTCCAACGCCCTAATCACCCTGCGGACATTATGATGATGAATGGTGGCAGCTGTAGCAGGATCGACCTGTTCGAGCATGTTATGAACCT
>JAPSHL010000184.1 GCA_031179905.1 Bacillus sp. (in: firmicutes)
CAATAGGATTAATGTCTGAGACCCAAAGCAGCAAATCATGCTTCATTTAACTAGAGCAAGATTTGCTGCTTTTAAAACTACTAACTCTTTTTAGTCCCCATTCAACTTTTCCTCTTCCTACTCCTCTTGCCGGAAAAAATAAACTGGCATATTCCAAAAAGGTAACACATAGCAATATTATTGGGCTTTCGTCTGAGAGATAAGCTCCTTTTTTAAAGATTAAAATGAAAGCGTATACCGCTTGCTAGAGTCTTTAAAAAAGACAAGTATGGCACCATAGCACAGAAGGCCCAAGAAATAGACATAGGGGAAGGGGTTCACGGATGAAGAAGCTTTTATCTGTAATTTTAACTGCTGTTTTATTGTTTGTGCTGGCTGCCTGTTCGGGGGGCGGCGGAGGTGAGGATGATAAGGGCTTTGTTGGTGTCAGCATGCCTACGAAGTCATCTGAGCGCTGGATTAGTGACGGTAAGTATATGAAGGAAGAGTTTGAGAAGAAAGGCTATAAAGTCGATCTTCAATATGCAGAGGATGTTGTGGAAAACCAGGTCTCACAAATTGAAAACATGATTACGAAAGGCGTTAACGTTCTGGTTATTGCGGCAATTGACGGTGAGGCGCTGACAAATGTCTTGGAAAAGGCCCATAAGCAGGAAATTAAAGTAATCGCCTATGATCGTCTGATTAAAAAGAGTGAGTACGTCGATTATTATGCAACATTTGATAACTTCCAAGTTGGTGTGCTGCAAGGAAGCTATATAGAAGAGAAGCTTGGACTGAAGGACGGGAAAGGTCCTTTCAATATTGAGCTGTTTGGCGGCTCTCCTGATGATAATAATGCTTATTTCTTCTTTGATGGAGCGATGTCGATCCTTCAGCCTTATATTGATTCAGGCAAGCTGGTTGTTCAAAGCGATCAGACGAAGTTTGAACAAGGCGCAACATTAAGATGGGATGGAGCGACAGCGCAATCACGGATGGATAACTTGTTGAGCGCTCATTATACGAAGGAAAACGTCGATGCAGTCTTATCTCCATATGATGGTATCAGCATCGGCATTATCGCATCCTTAAAAGGTGTCGGCTATGGAACAGCAGATAAGCCGCTGCCAGTTATTACTGGTCAGGATGCTGAACTGGCATCTGTTAAGTCGATAGTTGCAGGCGAGCAAACACAAACAGTCTTTAAGGATACGAGAGAGTTGGCGAAGAAAGCGGTAGAAATGTCAGAGGCTGTCCTGAACGGTGAAGAGGCAGAAGTCAATGATACAGAAACATATGACAATGGCGTTAAGGTTGTCCCTGCCTATCTATTAGAGCCAGTGTCAGTCGATAAGGAAAACTATCAAGAAATTGTTATCGACAGCGGCTATTATGATGAATCTGAATTGAACAACTAAAAATTAGCGGCAGTTCCTCTCCATTCAGGAGGAACTGCCTTAGGTAAGAAAGGGGGATGGCAGCATGGGAAGTATTCTGGAAATGAGGAATATCACGAAGGAATTTCCCGGCGTTAAGGCGCTTGATGATGTGAACTTGAAGGTGGAAGCAGGCGAAATCCACGCATTATGCGGCGAAAATGGGGCGGGAAAATCGACGCTCATGAAGGTGCTGAGCGGTGTGTATCCTCATGGCACATATGCAGGGGAAATTCTCTTTCAAGATGATATCTGCATGTTTAAGGATATAAAGAGCAGCGAAAGCTTAGGAATTGTTATCATCCATCAAGAGCTTGCTCTTATTCCAGAGCTGTCGATTGCAGAGAATATTTTTTTAGGAAATGAACAGGCGAGAGCTGGTGTCATCAATTGGAATGAGACGGTAGTAAAGGCAAGAGGGCTATTAAAGAAGGTCGGATTGTCTGAAAATCCGAATACGCTCATATCGCAAATTGGTGTCGGCAAGCAGCAGCTTGTGGAAATTGCTAAAGCTCTGTCAAAGGATGTAAAGCTGCTGATTTTGGACGAACCTACTGCTGCATTAAATGAAGAAGAAAGCGAAAATCTGCTCCAGCTCCTTCTATCCTTTAAAAAAGAAGGAATGACGAGCATCATGATTTCCCATAAATTGAACGAAGTCTCAAAGGTCGCTGACAGCATTACTATCATCCGCGATGGAAAGACGATAGAGACATTGAAATGGGAGGAAGTCTCAGAGGACAGGATCATTAAAGGCATGGTCGGCAGGGAGCTGACGAACCGCTATCCTGACAGAACGCCGAAGATTGGCGAGACAATCCTTGAGGTGAAAGACTGGGAAGTGCTGCAGGGTGACAGGAAAGTCATTGACAGTATCTCTATGCATATAAGAAAAGGCGAGATAGTCGGAATTGCTGGGGTGATGGGTTCTGGCAGGACAGAATTTGCGATGAGCATTTTCGGAAGATCCTACGGAACAAAAATCTCTGGCCATCTTTATAAGGATGGCAATGAAATCACCGTCAAAAATGTTCCCGAAGCAATTGAGAATGGACTGGCTTATGTGACAGAAGACCGGAAGAACTACGGACTCATTTTAATTGAGGATATTAAACGGAATATATCTTTGCCTAACTTAAAAAAGCTCTCAAAATTCTCTGTTTTGAATGAGCAAGTGGAAGTAAAAGAGGCGGAAAATTATCGAAACAAGATGAATATTAAAACACCGTCGATTCTTCAAAAAACAGGGAATTTGAGCGGGGGCAACCAGCAGAAGGTTGTTTTAAGCAAGTGGATTTATTCAGAGCCAGATGTCCTTATCCTCGATGAACCTACAAGAGGGATAGATGTCGGGGCAAAATATGAAATTTATACAATTATTAACCAGCTCGCCGAAGAAGGGAAAGGAATTCTCCTTATTTCATCGGAGATGCCGGAGCTATTAGGAATGTGTGACCGAATTTATGTTATGAACGAAGGCAGGTTAAAAGGAGAGCTTGAGGCAGCGGAAGCAACACAGGAAAGCATCATGAAATATATCACAAGCTGACGTTCCTAAAGAAAGAGAAGGGGGAATTAAGGTGAATACACCGTTGGAAGATTACCGGAATAAAGGCTCTGTTTTATCACTAATTCAGAGCAACCTACGCCAATATGGAATGTTTACCGCATTAGTGCTGATAATGATCTTGTTTCAATTTTTAACAGAGGGAATTCTGCTGCGGCCGCTGAATATCACCAACCTTATTTTGCAAAACAGCTATATACTCGTTCTCGCCATCGGCATGGTGCTCGTTATCATTACAGGCCATATCGACTTGTCGGTCGGTTCTGTCGCTGCATTTGTCGGCGCTATTTCTGGAATATTAATTATCAACCATGATATACCCGTCTTTTTGGCCGTTATTCTCTCTTTATTAGTTGGGGCAGTTATCGGTGCATGGCAAGGATTCTGGGTTGCTTATGTGAAGATTCCCGCCTTTATTGTCACACTTGCAGGGATGCTTTTGTTCAGAGGCTTGACGATGCTTGTCCTTAAAGGCAAGTCTGTCGCACCATATCCGCAGTCTTTTCAGGATATCAGCTCAGGCTTCATTCCAGATATTTTCGGAGGCAGCACACTGCATTTGCTCACGATTGTGGCAGGAATCGTATTTTCGATTATTTATCTACTGATTGAAGCGCGCAACCGCAGAACACAGCTCCGCTATGACTTTGAAGTTTCTTCAAAGGGTCTCTTCATTACGAAGATCGCAGCTGTTATTGTGCTGATTAATGTGTTCACATATGTATTAGCAACATATGAAGGCATTCCAATGATTCTGATTATCTTGATTGCTTTAGTTGTTATATACAGTTTTGTGATGAAGAAAACAGTCATGGGCAGACATATTTACGCTATCGGCGGCAACGAAAAAGCCGCAAGCCTTTCTGGGATTAAAACAAAGAAAGCAACATTCTGGGTGTTTGTGAACATGGGTGTTCTTGCCGCACTTTCTGGATTGATTTTCGCAGCAAGACTTAATGCCGCAACACCAAAAGCCGGTAACCTGTTCGAATTAGACGCGATTGCAGCCTGCTTTATCGGCGGTGCATCTGCATATGGCGGCATCGGCACAGTCGGCGGAGCAATTGTCGGCGGTCTTGTTATGGGTGTGATGAACAACGGTATGTCTATCATCGGCCTTGGCATTGACTGGCAGCAGGCCATTAAAGGACTTGTGCTGCTGATTGCGGTTGCTTTTGATATTTATAATAAGAATAAATTAGCATCTTAAATGCTTAAAAACCAAGCTCGAGAAGGGCTTGGTTTTTAGCTTATTACTCAAACTCCTCCAGTATATAAGTAAATGGTTTCAAAAACTAAGATTGTGATAATCGGGGGCGAATTTCTAAATAAATGTCGTTCAAAAGATGCAGCTACAAAAAAATAGATTATCAGGAGCGCGACTACTAAGATTTGGGAATTTTTTTATTTTTAAATCGTTTACAAATGCGGAAAATAATAGGAATTTTATAGTTTTAATGTAAAAAAATTACAAAATTATTGTAAAAAAATGTTGATTTTGTATATTTTAGTGTATATAGTCTATAAATGTGTTTTATTTTTCCAAATATGTAACTTATAGGAGGTTGTTCGTGTGGCTGATTTATAATCTTTTTTACGGAATCAAATTCTCTTTAAGAAAGGACTGTGCCGATAAGTGATTATACAAGACACAACTCTAAGAGATGGAATGCAACAAAGGAAAATTAAAAAAAGTCATGAGACAAGAAAAAAAGTATTAAAACAAATTTTAAAGTCCAATATCGATTCTATTGAGATTGGAATGTGTTCTAATTTTTTAGACTTTAATTTTTTGAAAGAGATTTTAGGGGAAATACCTCCAAATGTTACACCAGTTATTCTAACGAGATTGCATGAAAAAGATATAGCACTTACATCAAAGTTGGAAGAATTTCATGAAAAGCTCACAATGAAATTGTTATTCCCAGTGTCCTTATTACATATTAAAGAAAAACTACACCTTAATTATGAGACAGCTATTCTCTTTTTTGAGAAGCATCTAGAGTTAGCAACAACGTTAAATAAGAGAATTGATGTATGTCTTGAGGATGCAACAAGGGCGGATGTCACTTTCTTAACTTCTGTTCTTGATGTCTGTAATAGGTATGAAGTTGGTTATGTTACCTTGCCTGATACACTTGGTTTCTCTACACCAAAGGACTATGGAGAATTATTCCAATTTTTGAATTCTAAGAAATATCATTTTAAATTAAGCGCACATTGTCACAATGATTTAGGGTTAGCTACAGCTAATACTATTGCAGCCATTGAAAATGGAGCAAGTCAGTTTGAAGGTACGTTTTTAGGAATCGGTGAACGCGCCGGTAACACTTCCATTGAAGAGGTCTGCGTAATTTTAAATAAGAAGCTTAATATCCCAACTCCACTCGTGTTAAAAAATCTCACTCCCATTTGCAGGGCAATAGAGGATATGCTGGAATTCAAAAGAGATCCTTTAAAACCATTATTTGGTGATAATATTTATGTTCATGAATCTGGTATTCATCAAGATGGTATGTTGAAAAATAGAAATATGTATCAATTTATCATGCCAGAAGAAATTGGTGGAGCAAAGGAAGTTATGCCGATTAGTGGTATATCAAGTAGGAAGGTAATTGAAAAATACCTAGACGAAAACGGAATAGATTATTCAAATTCAACAGAGATAATAGAATTTTATCGTAGCGTTTCTAAACTAGTAGACGATCTTTCTCTAAGAGAAATAACATTATTGTTTGAATTTTTACAGGGATCTATATTAGGGGTCAGAGAGGGAGAAAATCATGAACTTACTGTATGAAAGCCTGGAAAGTTTTAAAGCTTTGAAAATTGATTTGTATGAAGGGCTGCCAATCATTATACCAACTGATACTAACTACAACTTGGCTTGTCTTCCACACCATCGTACAGCAGTGGACAATATATTCTCTTTTAAGAATAGAAAAAAGGATAAGCCGCTATCTTTGTTTTTTGCTAACCCAGAAGATTGGACGAAATACGGTGAGGCTTTTGACGGAGAATTGGTAGAAAGGATCGTTTCTAACTTTTGGCCTGGTCCCTTAAATATTGTTCTTAAGAAAAAAACACTTGAATGGGATTATATGCTAAATGGAGCAGATACAATAGCATTAGGTTGTGTATCAAATAAAACTTTTCAAAACTTCGTTAAATGGTTAGATGAGCCAATTGCTATTACTTCAGCCAATATATCTGGTACTGCAGATGATATGTTAGTAACAGAGGAAGTTGCACAAGAACATATGAAGGGTAAAGTGAGGAATATGCTTCTTTCCTCGGAAGAGATTATAGGTAGTAAATCCAGCACAATCATTAAAGTAGATGAAGAAATTAGACTGTTACGCGAAGGAGATATTAGCCTAAGTAGAATATTAGGGGTTGTTGAAAATGTCCGTATCTAGTAAAGATAATTTTGTCCTTGGGATAAGTCTTTATAGGATAACATCACGTGCTTATTTTCATTTGCCTTTCCTTGTATCCTTTTTTTATTTGAAAGGATTGTCAATTATATCCATTGAGTGTATACTTGCAATCTATTGTTTAACTATATTGGTAGTAAATTTACTCCAATTAAAAAAAACTGCTGAGCGTTATCTAAATGACAAGAATTTGTTGATAGTAAGTGAACTGCTGAAAATTTTTGGACTAGCAGTACTATATTTTGCTGATAGTTATCTACTTTACGCAGTTGCACAAGTTATTTTGGGTTTAGGTTATTGCATTGGGGCTGGATCTGACAATAAAATCATCCAACAAAATGCAAAAGAAATTAGCCTAGTTCAAGGTAAAACAAATGGGTATATGTTTTTATCATTACTAGGTTCGGGGTTAATTGGAAGCTATTTGTTTTCTATAGATTTATATCTTCCATTTATAGCATCTATTGGAGCCTCCTTGCTTTCTATCGTATTCTGTAAACTTTTCCTACCGGATACAGTGAAGATAGCTGAAAAGAGTAAAACTATTAAACAAAATGAGTCAGATGAACAAAGCAGTAAGATAAATGATTTTTATGTCTACACTTATTCATTTATAAGAGG